>JBDTJJ010000390.1:0-6653 GCA_039935895.1 Bacteroidia bacterium
GTTTCAGCTGATTATAAAGGAAGTTCTTATAAAGAACAACATGCGCCGCTTATTACTTATTCATACTTAGGAGATGCGTATCATTTAAATTATCAGTTTGATAAAGCTATTATTGCTTATGAAAAATATATTTCTCTTATCAGCAGTAAATCTTTAATTGACGAAACAAATCGTAAAATAGAAATGTGTAAAACTGGTAAGCGTTTAGTAGCCGCTCCTGTAAACGTAAAAATAAAAGATTTGGGCGCTAATGTAAATTCTGCTTATCCAGATTATGCCCCTGTTTTATCGGCCGATCAAAGCACCATGTTTTTTACTTCTCGCAGACCCGGAACTACAGGCGGGCAAAAAGATGATTTAGGAAATTACATGGAAGATATTTATATGTCAACGCAAAATGGAACAGGTTGGTCTAAAGCTACAAACATTGGCGCGCCTATAAACACAGCGTCTAACGAAGCATCGGTGGGCTTATCTCCAGACGGACAAACTATTTTAATTTATAAAGATGATAACGGAGATGGCAATATTTATAGCACTACTTTAATTGGAGATATTTGGGCTACGCCGGTAAAATTAAACGATAATATTAATTCTAAAAGTTGGGAACCAAGCGCATTTATTTCGGCTGATGGAAGCACTATTTATTTTATAAGCAACCGATCTGGTGGCTATGGCGGACGAGATCTTTATATGAGCAAAATGGTTGATGGCGATTGGGGAAAAGCAGTTAATCTAGGGCCAAATGTTAACACGCCTTATGATGAAGATGCTCCTTTCATTCACCCTGATGGCGTTACTTTATCGTTCAGTTCTAATGGACATAACACCATGGGCGGCTTCGATATTTTTACCAGTATTTTGGCCGATGATGGAACTTGGTCAGCACCTGCAAACGTTGGTTACCCGGTAAATACAACCGATGATGATGTATTTTATGTGGTTACTCCAAATAGTAAAAAAGCATATTTCACTTCTTTTCGCGCTGGCGGACTAGGAGAAAAAGATATTTATAGCGTAACTTATTTAGATAAAAAAGAAACGCCGCTTACTTTAGTTCAAGGTACTGTGATTGATGAATCTAGCAAGCCGGCAAAACAAGTTACTATTACGGTAACTGATAATGAAACAGGGCAAGTAGTTGGTATTTATCATCCAAATAGCAAAACAGGTAAATTTATTTATATCTTAACTCCCGGTAAAAATTATAACATTACTTATCAAACCCCCGGGCATTTATTTTATTCAGAGAACGTAGAACTTCCTAAAAAATCTAATTACTACGAAAGGAAAAGTGGCGTAGTGCTTAATCCAATTGTAATAGGAAATAAAATTACGCTTAATAATATATTCTTCGATTTTGATAAAGCAACTTTGCGTAAAGTTTCAACTGTTGAGTTAAATAATTTGGTAATGCTGATGAAAAGTAACCCAACAATGAAAGTTGAAATTTCCGGATATACTGATAGCAAAGGGACTAATGAATACAATAAAAAGTTATCTGAAGAAAGAGCACAAGCGGTTGTAACAAAATTAGTTGAAAGTGGAATTAGCGCAGATAGAATGAACGCAAAAGGTTACGGTAAAACAATGCCTGCGGCAGAAAACAAAAAGCCAAATGGTATGGATGATCCTAATGGACGACAATTAAATCGTCGTGTTGAATTAAAAGTTACCGGACTTTAATTAATTCCAACATTTTTTTAATAAAAGAAAAACTCCTTGTTTATTTAGCAAGGAGTTTTTCAATTTAATTAATTTGGAGTTAATGTATGGGGCTTATCCATATCAACCTCTTCTCCGTTAGTGGGTGTAGCAACAGGTCTTGCCACCGTATCATTTGGTTGGGGTATTGTTGAGGTATCCGGACCAACAATTGACGAATGGTTTTTATCCAAGTCTTCTTGGTTTGGATTATTGCAGGCTGTAAAAGCAATAATTCCGCAAAATACAATGGCAAATAGCTTTATTGTTTTCATTATGGTTAGTTAGCGTTTTTAGTTAATTAATTTATACTAGATATTCAATTTGTATGCCATTTTAAGAGGAGTATAATTAGTTTAGTTAAATCCCAGCGTTAAATTTAACTTCATTTATAACGTGATAACATCCTTTTAATGCTTTTTAATTTTTATGGTTCATTTAATTTTCTAATTTTATTATAACTTAAACTTACAGCGATGAATACTGATAGAAGATTTGATGCCGGTAATGTTCAGTTAGATAGTACAAGAAATTATTGTAATCATCCAATGTTACACCCAACACTTACTAAGAGTGGTTTTCATACCGGGTTTTACGTTTGTGTAAAGTGCCATAAAATAATTAAGGATAATGGTACAACTATGATTAAAGTATTGTTTTTTTAACCTTAGTTTTTATATGCGCCATATTTATCTATCAAATAGATAAACGAATTTATGGCGGCGGCACCTAACGCTAACTCACGCTTGTTTACATTTTCAAAGGTATCGTCGGCTGAATGATGAAAATCAAAATACCGCTGCGAATCGGGATTTAAACTAAACACTAGGGTTCCTATTTTTTTTAATCCATCTATATCTTCACCACCGCCGCCTTGTTTTATAAACAGGTTATAAGGTTCAAAAAGCGATTGCCATTTTTTGTAATACGCTAACGTGTCTCTATTGCCATCAACACCAATGCCTCTTGGACTAAACCCACCCATATCACTTTCTAAAGCAGCTATGTGTTTTTTATTTTCTTTGGCAGCTATTTTTTCATAAGCTTTCCCACCACGTGTTCCATTTTCTTCATTCATAAAAGCAATACAACGTATGGTGCGTTTGTTGGCTATATTTAATTTTTTAAAGGCCGTTAGTAATTCTATAGTTTGTGTAATACCTGCGCCATCATCGTGCGCGCCTTCGGCTAAATCCCAACTATCTAAATGCCCACCAACTACAATTATTTCATTTGGAAATTGATTTCCTTTAATTTCTCCAACTACACTAAAAGATGGTTCATCAGGTAACGTTTTACAATCAGAAAATAAAAAAAGTTCTGCATTTTTATTTTGAGACAAGGTTGCACTTAATTTTGCCGCTGCTTTTGCACTAAGGGCAAATGCCGGAATTTTGGTTTTAATCAAAGTATCATAACGCATAACACCTGTGTGCGGAGAATCGTTATCGCTAGTCGTCATAGATTTTGTAACCGAAGCAACTGCGCCATATTTTGCCGCTAAAGATGCGCCGCTACGGTATTTTACAGCTTTACCATAAGCTTCGCCGGTATGTATAAATGTTTCATTGAAGGATACATTATAAAAAACAATATTGCCTTTTATTTTTTCGGCGCCTAATTTTTCTAATTCATCAAACGAAGAAACTTCTATAACTTTAGCTTTTATACCTTTTACAGGCGTAGCTATGGAACCTCCTAAGGCACAAACTGCCAAGGTTTCTATTTTATCTTTATCAAATAATTGACATTTTTCTTTTGCGCCACGCACCCAATGCGGCACCATACAAGGCAATAAATAAACGGTATCTGCGCCCGCTTTTAACATGGCTTTTCTTGCCCATTCTACCGCTTTTGCAGCTTGCGGACTGCCACTTAATCGCCCACCAACATCTTTACACAAACTATGTAAATTAGCGTATGTGTTGCTTTCGGTTAAATGATAATCGTAAATTTTGCGAATGGTTAAAGAGTCTTCTCTTTGTTGAGCCATCAACGTAGTTGATAACGCTATCCATAAAATAAATAGACGCATAACTAAAAAATTAAGATGATGATCTAAATGATAAGAATTAGAACTTAGCCCTTACTTTACGAGATCTTTTTCTGCTCTTTTTAAAGAAGAATGACCCGTAACGACTTTTGTAGAAACTACCATGTCCGCGTATTACATAGCTGTAATTTAGCGTCATTGTCATATAAGTATCGTTATGATTAGATTGTCCGCGTTTTTCACTTGGATTTGTTGTTGGATTATATCCAAAATTATTTAATAAAGACTGGTCTCCTTTAGCACTTGCCAATGTAGAACGATTAGCCAACGCAGCTCCTTGTGCGCTTAATGTAGAAGGATCTACATATTTACCATGTACATCATCTAAATAATCGGTAAAAGTAATACGCCAGTTAAATTCAAAACCAATACGGTGTTTCTTTTTAACCGTAAAATAAAAACCGGTACCTACAGGAATAACCCCCTGCCACAAACTATAATTAACTCCTTCGGTATGTAAAGGTTGTAAAGCAACCCAATCTCCATTATATAATGCTTTAGGATTATGGTGCATAATGCCAATACCAGCCATTACGTAAAAGTTAAAACCTAAACGAGAACGGTAGCTAGAACCTAAATCCTGATTTTCGTAAAGAGTTAATTGAGGTGTAACGCTCAACTCAAAAATATCATTTTTAAAAGAAAGATTACGTGCGTGGCGAGCCGGATTTGTAGATAAAGAATCAGCACCTTGTATGCGCATATACGCTAATTGCGCTCTTAAAGATAATCTATGATTAAATTTATAACGTACAAAACCTGCGCCATCCCAACGGGTTTGAGCTAATTTCATATCGGTTACAAAATCTTTTCGGGTACCTTGCTTGCCCCCTAAATCGCCCAAATAGTTAGATGCACCTACTTGAAAACCATAATCCCACTGGTACTGAGCCGATAGTAATGTACTGAAAAATAAAAAAAAGATAATTATGTAATTCTTCATTGTAAACTTTAAAATGTGTACAAATATAATTAAATTTCTATTTTAGCCAAGAATACTATTTGATAATTTAAATTTGATGGAAAACGTAATTTGTAAGCTATTTAACATAAAATATCCCATTGTTCAGGGCGGAATGATTTGGTGCAGCGGATGGAAACTGGCTTCGGCAGTTAGTAACGCAGGCGGCTTGGGTTTAATTGGCAGCGGAAGCATGTACCCAGAGGTTTTGCGCGAGCACATTAAAAAGTGTAAACAAGCCACTGATAAGCCTTTTGGGGTGAATGTGCCGCTTCTTTATCCCAATATTGAAGACTTGATGAAAATTATTGTGGAAGAAGGCGTTAAAATTGTGTTTACATCAGCTGGAAACCCAAAAACTTGGACGCAACACCTTAAAAAACAAGGTATTACGGTTGTACATGCAGTTTCTAACATAAAATTTGCCTTAAAATGTCAGGAAGCAGGCGTAGATGCTATTGTTGCCGAGGGTTTTGAGGCCGGCGGACATAACGGAAGGGAAGAAACAACTACGCTTGTTTTAATTCCAATGGTGAAAAAAGCGCTAAATATTCCGCTAATTGCTGCGGGTGGAATTGCCTCAGGCGAAGCCATGGCAGCTACTTTTTGCTTGGGTGCCGATGGTGTTCAAATTGGTAGTTTGTTTGCTGCTACGCAAGAATCTTCTGCGCATCAAAATTTTAAAGATGCCATTATAAAATCTGCCGAAGGCGATACCCAGCTTACGCTAAAGCAACTTACGCCTGTGCGCTTAATTAAAAATAAATTTTTTAATGAAGTAGATGCTGCCGAAAAACGTGCCGCAACTACGGAAGAATTACAACAACTTTTAGGCAGAGCCCGAGCAAAAAAAGGCATGTTTGAAGGCGATTTGGAGGAAGGAGAACTTGAAATTGGACAAGTTAGCGGTGCTATAAAAGAAATAAAACCGGCGGCTCAGGTAGTAAATGAGTTGATTGCCGATTTTAAAAAAGCGCAGCAAAATTTAGCAAAATTTACTTTTTAGAACGCAGATTACGCAGATAAATTAGAATCCTTGTAGGTAAAAAATCATATTGAATCATAACCATCTTTATAATCAGCGTTTCTATTTCCTTATTTCAGTTTTATGTACCTTTAGGCCTTGATTACTTTTTGCGATAAAGATAAAATGCGTAAAAAACCGCAACGAAAGTTAGCGGGCAATTATACATTTACATTTTACGAAAGTATGCTTGAGGTTGATAAAACCGCTTGGAATGAAGTGCTTTTAAACAACAACTTTTTTTTAAATGCCGATTATTTACAAGTAATTGAAAACCTTCATAAGCCTCAAATAGCGCATCGTTACACCATTGTTTACAAAAACAAAAAACCAGTTTTTATCGCCTATTTTCAAGTAATAGATTTTACGGCCGATGTTTTTGGTGGATTGATGGAATCGCAAATAACAGACTTAACTTCTAAGCGATTAAAGCTGTTTGATAAATACATTGATAAGTACAAAAACCATGTAATTATGCGCTTGGTTACTTGCGGAAATAATTTTGTGAGTGGAGAACATTGTTTTGCTTATTCAAATAAAATAACCAGGGAAGATGCTTTTTTTGTGTTGGATAAAATTAGCAATATTGTTTCTAAAGAAGAAAAATTGCGCGGCACTATTTCAGCTACACTGATAAAAGATTTTTACAGCAACCAACTTCCAAACGAAAAAATATTGGAAGAAAATAAATTTATAGCATTTACGGTTGAACCCAACATGATTATTGAAATACCCGAAAACATGGCGAGTTTAGATGATTATATTGCTTTGTATGCTAAAAAATACCGAAACCGAGCCAAAAGTATTTTTAAAGCAGGAGCTCAACTTGTAAAACAAAATTTATCTGTAGAAGAAACAAAAACATACCAAAAAGAAATATACAAACTATACGAAAACGTATTTGACAAAGC
>JBDTJJ010000391.1:0-13522 GCA_039935895.1 Bacteroidia bacterium
GCAATAAAATTTAAAAGTTTAAGCGTACGTTCTCCACTAAGTTTAACAACAACTAATTTGTTTTCAAAGGGCATAAGTTCAAACATACTGCCTACCATTATGTTTCCTTGTGGCACAGATGTTCGCAAACCTCCGTTGTTAAACATAGCGAACATATTTGTTGTATCCATATTTTCGTATATCATCGGAGCAGACTTTACTCTATCAAAAATAGCTTCCGAAAAGAAGTTACCTAAATTACTTTCGGGTGTTTTTTTAGTTAAGGAAACTGGCGCAACGCCAATTACTTCGTGCATTTTGCCATCTAAACTTTGTTTATATGGGTTTATGGTTTTAACAATTTGAGAATCTACCGTATTATCATTTATAATAAAATGTTGCGGCTGCGTTTGTTGCACATACAGGTGTTTACTGCACGATGCCACTAAAAGCATAACAGCTGCAAAACCGAGTTTTATTTTGGGCGAAAAGTTTTTATACATTTTTACAAAGGTAATAGCCAATTGTAAGTATTAAAAATTTATTTTTATTAGCCTTATGTTATTTTATGCTAATATTTTTACAACCCTATTAACGCATTATTATTACTAATGCTCCGCAAGAAATAAATAGCCACAATAAAACAGCTAATATCAATGGTTTAATGCCTATGTTTTTAATGGCTGTTAAAGATAGACCCGCACCAATTAAAAATAAAGTAAGCGTTAAACCTGCTTTTGAAATACTTACAATAGTAGGACTTACTTTTTGTATCATCGGAAAATAAGTATTTAAAAGCATAGCTAACAGGAAAAAGCCAATAAACCAAGGTATTTTTATTTTTGTTTCTTTGTTTTTGAATAGTATAACAGAAAAAAAAGACAACGGAATAATCCACAGAGCTCTTGCTAATTTTACCGTAGTAGCTACTTCTAAGGCTTCTGCACCGTATTTACTAGCAGCCCCTACAACCGAACTGGTATCGTGTATAGCAATAGCACACCATAAGCCAAAATCGTGTTGCGATAAATGCAACATATTTCCAATTACAGGAAATAACAACAAAGCAATAGAGTTCAACGTAAAAATTACCGCTAATGCTACCGAAATTTGGTTGGGCTTAGCTTTTATAATGGGCGCAATAGCTGCAATGGCACTTCCGCCGCAAATAGCAGTTCCTGCCGAAATAAGATAACCCGTAATTTTTTCAATTTTAAATATTTTAGTCAATAAAAAACCTATAATAAGAACTGAAAAAATACTGACTATAGAAAAAATAAAACCTTCTTTACCTGCATTTAAAGCAGTTGTTGCATTCATCCCAAAACCCAAGCCTACAACAGAAACTTGCAATAGGGTATGTATTAATTTTTTTGTAGTTTCCTCATACGGATTTCCAATAAATTGTACCACTAAAAAACCTAAAACTAATGCCAGCGGTGCCGAAACAAGTGGTGTAAGGCACAGTATAGCTACTATAATAAATAATACTTTTTTAATGGGTTCGGATACTATCACGTCAGTTTTATTAAAAAGTTTATAAAGGTATAAAACTTTAGGTCATCAATGATTTTTACTCGTTATAGCGGCAACTAGAGCGTTTAAAAACAGGCATTTGTAATGCTTATACTAAACCATTATATTTGTTTAAATAAATCATACTAAACATCATAAAGCATTACAAATGTCCATTTAATGCTACGCTAAGATGGAGAAAGAACATGAAAATAATTATATCAATATACTTGTGTGTTTTACTTTTCATTTGCAAAAATGTGAAAGCGCAGGACGATGCTGATTTTAATCACGTTTATTATTTACATAATAAAACTGATACCTTATTTCCAGCAAAAAAATCAACTCATAAAGTAGCTAATATTGTCGTATTTGAGTCCATTGTTGAATACAGGAAATATAAATCAATTAATGTTTCAAAAAGCATTAATGATTCTAGTTTTAATTGCAAGCAAGCCGAAATAGATAGCACTTATGTTCTTTATCCTGTCAGAAAAAAACAATACAAGTATTATTTTGATAAACTACTTAATCACAAGCTAAATAAATCCAAAAACACACCTATTGTTTCTTTCAATTCAACTGATTTTATATTAATTAAAACAGAATTGGATAGCATTATGCTATTAGCTAAAAATAGTGATTTAAAAAGATATAAAATGAGTTATAATTTACTTGATTTTTTAAAAAATTATAAAGCTGATCAATTTGTTTTTACTGATGTTTTGATATATCAAACTCGTACATATCCGTTTATTTACTTTAAATATACATTTGTTGTTTTCGATATACATCAACAAAAAATATTTTATTATGGAAGTATTTGTCAGTACATAAAAGAATTTGGTAGTGGCTTTGATGATAAAGAAGTCAATCGCATCTATATAGCTCCAGTCGCATTGGTAAGGGAGGTCAAAAGTTATAAAAAATATTTAAAAAATTACATGAAATAAAAAAGTATGAAAACAAATAGTAAAGTAATAGCAGTAATGTTTATGTCATTTTGCATTTAATTACAAACAAGTTTCTTAGTATCTTTATCGCAGTAAAATACTACATAATTATTTATGTTAATATCAGAAACTAAAATACGCGTCCGTTATGGCGAAACAGATCGAATGGGTTATGTCTATTATGGCAATTATGCCCAATACTACGAAGTTGCGCGTGTAGAAGCCTTGCGCAAAATTGGTTTTAGCTATAAAGAAATTGAAGAACGCGGTATTTTATTGCCTGTTATAGATTATAGCATTCAATATAAAAAACCGGCTTTTTATGATGATGAGCTAACCATTGTTACCACCATAAAAGAATTGCCAGGTGTAAAAATTACCTTTCATTACCAATGTTATAACGATAAAAAAGAATTGCTAAATACAGGTGTAGTTACGCTGGTTTTTGTAGATAGAGAACGCAATAAACCTTGCATTCCACCCGATTGGTTTATGGATGGAGTTGAAAAATATTTTCTAAATGAATAAAATTGTAAAAACACTTTTTTTATTATACTTGCTTATCAGTATCGATGGTAAATCACAGCTTGGCGCCAACAAACCTATCCATCATTTTGGTGTAGATTGGTTTCCTGAAATTTATGGCGGAAAAGATGAAATAAAACGCTTTCTACACGATCATTTAATATACCCGGCTCAAGATTTTAAAGACAAAAAAGAAGGCATCGTCGTACTTTATTTTGTAGTAACGCAAGATGGCAAAGCAGTAAATGTACAAGTTGCAAAATCGGCTACACCGGCTATGGATAAAGAAGCCATACGCTTGTTAAGTTTATTAAACGATTGGATTCCGGCCAGTAAAGACGAAAAAACAATTAATGCAAACAACTCATTTGAAGTAAATTTTTCCATTTCTAAATATAAAAAAGCAGTAAAAGAACGCGGTTTTGATACACCGCTTTATACCGATTTACCTACTGATACTTCGTTACATATTTACGAAAATGCCCAACAACCACCCGCTTTTAATAGCGCTGATAAAACATTTCCCGAATTTGTGTATTCAAACTTACAATATCCCGAAACGGCAGTTAGGCAAAATATAGAAGGTAATGTAAAACTCACTTTTATTGTGGAGACAGATGGGCAAGTATCTAACATTAAAATACTAAACGGTGTTAATGGTGGTTGCACTTTTGAGGCTATTCGCGTGATAGGCCTTACCAAATGGAAACCTGCCGTGCGAGATAATCAATACGTGCGCTACAAAATGCCTTTTACAATGGGTTTTTCACTAAAAAATAATTTTAAAGATAACGCTAGCGGCAGTCAACGTTCGTGGGGGCAGTAAGTTAAAAGATTTGTTTGCAACTAACGTGCCTGTTGCTTTTTGAGAAATATAATGTACATCGTACAATTTGCTATTTTTACGCATGATTACAAAAGACGTACCTAAAAAATTATTTTTGTTAGATGCTTATGCACTTATTTACCGTGCTTTTTTTGCGTTTAGTAGCAATCCACGTATAAATTCGCAAGGCTTAAATACATCTGCCATATTTGGGTTTACCAACACCTTATTAGAAGTTTTAAATAAAGAAAAACCAACCCACTTGGCTGTCGTGTTTGATTTATCGGGTCCAACGCATCGTCACATAGAGTTTGAAGCTTACAAAGCACATCGCGAAGAAATGCCTGACGACTTAAAAAAATCTATTCCCTATATTTTTAAATTGTTGGAAGGGTTTAATATCCCTGCTTTATCGTTTAAAGGTTTTGAAGCCGATGATGTAATTGGTTCCTTAGCTATGCAAGCTGAGAAGAAAGGCTTTACTACCTACATGATGACGCCCGATAAAGATTACGGTCAGTTAGTAGATGAAAACACTTTTATATACAAGCCTGCGCGTTTAGGTAACGGTGCCGAAATTTTAGGCGTTGCCGAAATTTGCGCCAAATGGCAAATTAAAAATGTTGCTCAACTTATAGATATTTTAGGATTGATGGGCGATACGGCCGATAATATTCCTGGCATACCAGGTGTGGGAGAAAAGACTGCTATACAACTTGTAAAAGATTACGATTCGGTAGAAAATTTATACCTCAACACCGATAAACTAAAAGGTAAACTAAAAGAAAAAGTAGAAAACAATAAAGATAAAGCTTTCTTATCCAAGCGCCTTGCTACCATAACGCTTGATATACCTATTGAATTGCATGATGAAGAGCTAACCAGAAAAGAAATTAATAAAGATGCCCTGCGCGAATTATTTAAAGAATTAGAGTTTAGAGCAATTGCACAAAAAATACTGGGCGAAGATGTTTCGGGTGGAGTTGCTGAACAATGGCAAAGCAATAAAGCACCTGAAGCTATAAATGAACTAGCTCCAAAATCAAAAAAGACAAACCCTGCGCAGGTAGATATGTTTGCCGTTGAAAGTGATGTTGCTGTTAGCGAAGAAGAAACGGGAGAGGAAACCAAAATTTTTAAAACTGCTGCTGATGTTCAACATCAATATTTTTTGATGGATAGCAAAGAGAAACGCGCAGAATTAATTACTTTACTAAATACGCATACTGAGTTTTGCTTTGATAGCGAAACAACTGCGCTTAATACTTTTGAAGCTGAAATTGTTGGCTTATCTTTTGCCGTAAAACCTTTTGAGGCTTATTACGTTCCGTTTCCAATAGATAAAACCGAAGCGCAGCAAATTATCAATGAGTTTGTTCCTTTGTTTTCGGATGAAACAAAAACTTTAATCGGACAAAATATAAAATACGATTTACAGGTTTTAAAAAATTATAATGTCGAAATAAAAAATAAATTATTCGATACTATGATTGCGCATTTTCTTATCAATCCAGATATGCGTCATGGCATGAATTTATTAGCTGAAACTTATTTAAATTATTCTCCAATAAGTATCGAAACCTTAATTGGTAAAAAAGGTAAAACGCAAGGCAGTATGCGCGATGCAGATATAGATGCCATTAAAGAATATGCTTCTGAAGATGCTGATGTAACTTTACAATTAAAAGAAATTTTTGCGCCTCAGTTAAACGAACATCAGTTAGAAAAATTATTTAGCGAAGTGGAAGTCCCGTTAGTGCATGTACTTTCTGATATGGAACGCGAAGGAATTAAAATTGATACAAAAGTATTGACAGATTATTCTATCGAATTAGAAAAAGACATTACAAAAATTGATGCCGAAATTCAAGCACTTGCCGGAACTCCATTTAATACTTCGTCTCCAAAACAAGTTGGCGAAATTTTATTTGATTATCTTAAAATAATTGACAAGCCTAAAAAAACTAAAACCGGACAATACTCAACAGGTGAAGATGTATTAGCAAAATTGACTGATAAACATCCCATCGTTTCTAAAATTTTAGAATACCGCGAGGTAATGAAATTAAAAAATACCTACGTAGATACGCTTCCGTTATTGGTTAATCAACAAACTGGTCGCGTGCATACTTCTTACAATCAAGTGGTGGCGGTTACCGGTCGTTTAAGTTCTGATAATCCTAACTTGCAAAATATACCGGTGCGTACCGAGCGTGGGCGTTATATTCGTAAAGCATTTGTTGCCAGAGATGAAAATCATATTTTGTTAAGCGCAGATTATTCGCAAATAGAATTACGCATTGTGGCTTCTATAAGTAAAGACCCTAATATGTGTGAGGCTTTTCGTTTAGGTAAAGATATTCACACCGCAACGGCTGCAAAGGTTTATGGCATTGATGAAAGCGAGGTAACTAAAGAAATGCGTTACAAAGCTAAGAGTGTAAACTTTGGTATCATTTACGGACAAGGAGCCTTTGGTTTATCCGAAAATTTAAACATTCCGCGTGCGGAAGCAAAGCAACTTATTGACAACTATTTTAGAGAATATTCGTCCATAAAAAAATACATGGACGATACCATAAATTTTGCGCGTGATAACGGTTATGTGCAAACCTTGTTAGGTCGTAAACGTTGGCTGCGCGATATTACATCCAACAATGCCATTGTACGTGGTTTCGCCGAGCGAAATGCTATTAATGCGCCAATACAAGGCTCTGCAGCTGATATGATTAAAGTAGCGATGATTGATATTCAAAGAGAATTTAAGAAGCAAAACTTTAAAAGCAAAATGATTTTGCAGGTGCATGATGAATTAATTTTTGATGTAGATAAAACGGAATTAGATACCATAAAACCTGTTATAGAACATCACATGAAAAACGCGATGTTGTTAGATGTACCTCTTGAAGTTGGTATGGGCACAGGGGTAAATTGGTTAGAGGCACATTAACTTTTTTGTTAATTTTAGTTAAAGCTATTACCCTCTTTTACCTAAAACGTCTTGGATAAAGCGTAAAAATCTACTTACCTACAATTAAGCTGTATATTCCGCAAAAAATGAACTTAATATGTTTGTTTGCATATATTTGGCATTCATTATTAAAAATAATTGTCCTATAAAATATAATATCAATTATGAAAAAAACTACTACTAAAAATCATCTATTAGCCTTGTTTTTATTGCTTGGCACATTTGGCATCAAAGCTCAAAATTTAGTTTTAAATCCAAGTTTTGAAAACACAAACATAACTGCGTGTAGTTCTCCCGAAGGGTTTCAAACCAACTTATTAAATTGGGATGATACCAACTCCGGTGCAGATTCTTGTTCATCGCCTGATTTGTTTTCGAATTGTAATGTAATTTTTGGTTTTCAAACCCCAACCTATCAGCCAAATAATACATTAGGGTTTCAGCATCCGCATTCGGGCAATAAATATGCAGGCATTATTACTTATGGTCCTGGTATAGCTTCTAATTGCACCCCTATTGGAAACGACCAGTACAGAGAATATATTGAAGGTACAATATCCACACCTTTAACTGCGGGTCAGCAATATTGCGTTTCTTTTTATGTTAGTTTGGCAGATAACGTTGCATGGACAACCAATAACCTTGGCGTTTATTTTACAAACTCGCTTTACACACACAACGCTTGTCCAAATAACTCTTTGATAAACTTTACACCGCAACTAAATTATACCTGTACACCTATTTCAGATACATCTAATTGGGTACAATTGCAATGGAATTATACAGCCACGGGCGGAGAAACCAATTTTATTATTGGTAATTTTTTTAATAATGCAGGCACAACCGTAGCCTGTAATAATTCTTCGGCAGGATTTACAAATCCTTACGCCTATTTTTATATTGATGATGTTAGCATTACAGCAGGAACTTGTTGTGCAACCTCTATTAAACCACAAGCACCTTTGTGTGTAACAGCACCATCAGTTACGTTAACTACTCTTGGAGGAATAGGTGCAGTTTGCACGCCCACACTAACAGGCGTTTGGAGTGGAGCAGGCATTACTAATTCTGTTACAGGTGTTTTTGATCCTTCGGTTGCAGGTGTTGGTCCACATGTAATAAGCTATTCTTTATCTTGTGGATATGTAGCTACTACAACTATTAACATAAACTCTTGCTCATTAACGGCTTGTAAAGACGGTAGCGGAAATCTTACTGCCTCTGGCGGCACAGCACCTTACACTTGGTCAACGGTAACCTCTTATACAAACTGTAGTGGTTGCCCGGGCGGAATATGCTTCCCAATAATTTGTGCTGGTGTACCATCAACCTCATTAACACCTTATGCCACAAATACATCAACCGTTTCAGCACCGGGTAGTTATCCAATAGTTGTAAGTGATAACGGAGGTAATACATATACAATTACCTCATCTGCTGCAACACCAACTTGTGCCGTTACCAGCACTTGCACGCCAATAACTATTGGCACAATAACAAACAATAGTGTAACTTGTTTTGGAGACAACACAGGTAGTGCCGTAGTGGGTATTAATCCAGCAGGTACATACACGGTTACTTGGATGCCGGGTAGTTTAAATGGCGTTTCGCAAAGCGGATTAGCGGCGGGTGTTTATACCGTTACAGCCGATGCCGGCGGTGGATGTACTGGTACAAATACAGTTACCATTGCACAAGCAACTGCTATAACAACAACTATTACCACAACCAACGCAACCTGTAATTTAAGTAATGGAAGCGCTACTGTAACAGCAAACGGAGGTACACCAAATTACACCTATACATGGAGCCCTGCCGGAGGAAACTCAACCACAGCAAACAATTTAGCTTCAGGTATATATTCACTTACAGTAACAGATGCTAATATGTGTACAAAAACATCGACGGTTACTATAAGCGCAACGGGGTCTCCAACCATAACTATAAGCAGCGTACCTTATTGCAGCGGAGATTCTACAGCTTTAACCGCAAGTGGAGCAACTACTTATACTTGGTCTTCTTCAACAAATTTAAGCAGCCATAGCAATGTTAATAGCACTAGTGTTACAGCAACACCAACAGCTATAACTATTTATACCGTTACTGGCACAACAGGTGCTTGTTCATCAACAGCTACTATTAGTGTTGGCCCTTTAACGTTTACAGTTAATAAAGTAAATCTTTGCAAAGGAGATTCGGCTACATTAACTGCGTCAAACCCTTCATTAACATATAGCTGGACTCCCGCAACAGCCCTTAATCATACAAGTGGCGTAACGGTAAAAGCTAGTCCTACGGTAACAACAGTTTATACCATAACAGCAACATATGGTGCAACTTGCTCTTTAACCGTTACTGATTCTGTTATTGTACTTAACAAACCTATTATATCAGTTTTAAGTCCAACGGTTTGTTCGGCAACCTCGGCAACTATTACAGCCATAGGCGCTTTAACTTATACATGGATACCTGCCAGTGGTTTAAGCACTTCTGTTACAAGTGATACAGCTTATGTGTTTCAGCCAACTGCACCGGGCACTTATACCGTAATAGGTTCAGGTGCGGATGGTTGTAAAGACACAGCGGTATCTCAGGTAACTATTAGTAACCACTTAGGTATTATAGCCAGCAACCCATCGCCAATATGCTTTGGAACTAGCTTTAGTTTATACGGTATTGGGGCGAGTACCTATACATGGACATCTAACGACCCTGCCAATTTAAACTTTGGGCATGATACTACTTGGACTGTAACAGAAAGCGTAGCCAATGTTGGTAGTTATACGGTGGCTATTTATGGAGAATCTCATTCGGGTACTTTTTGCCAGGGATATGACACTTTAAGGATAACCATAAACCCAACGCCTACTGTAACAGTTAGTAACCCTACACTTACAGTTTGTGCCGGCAATTCAGCAACATTAACGGCTACTTCAATACCTGGTGTCGCTGCTGCATTAGTTTATGATTGGACTCCAACCACAGGTTTAAGCGCTACTACTAATTCAACCGGTATTACAATTGCTACGCCGCCAAATACAACTATCTATACGGTAGGTGGTTATAACCAATATGGTTGTGGAGATTATAAAACATACACCGTAACTGTTATTCCGTTACCAACTTTTAATGTAAACAGTGATTTTATATGTAAAGGAAATTCAACCACGTTAACTGTATCACCAACCACTACCGATGTAGCAACGTATTCTTGGTCGCCATCAAGTACATTAAATACAAATTCAGGCACAACCGTAATAGCATCTCCAACCAATACAACAACGCCAACAGTTTATACTATTACAGCAACTACAAATGTGGCAAATTGTGCTTCTTTACCTCAAACAGCTACTGTAACTGTTAGGCCATTACCTACTATAACAATAACACCAACATCAACAACTATTTGTAGTGGCAATACCACAACCTTAACAGCATCTAACTCACTACAAGTCTATACATGGATTCCAAATGCCAGTATTGTTGGATCTTCAAACACAAATGTAATAAGTGTTAATCCAACAACAGCAACTGTATATACCGTTAGCGGAATGGATGCCTTTGGATGTTTAAGTAATTCGGTAACTGCTACAATAACAATGGATCCAATTCAGGCAGTTATTGCAGCTAATCCTCCAACGGGAGATTTACCTTTAACGGTACAGTTTACAAACAACTCGGTAAATTCAACAACCTATGTTTGGACTTATGGAAACGGAAGCACCACCTACACAACTACCAATATAAACGATCCAAACACAAATACCATTTATACCACACCCGGAACATACACCGTAACGATGGAATCCTCTAATGCAAGTGGTTGTCAATCAACAGCGGTAGCAACCATTATTGTTTATGAAGGATTTACCATTACTATACCAAACGTATTTACGCCAAACGGAGATAATATAAATGATAATTTCTTTGTAAAAACAACTGGTTTAGCTTCTATAGAAATGACCATTTTTGATAGATGGGGTTTAAAACTATGGGAATCTTCATCGGCCACAGGTGCTTGGGATGGTAAAAATGCCAGCGATGGAACATACTTCTACATCATTAAAGCTACCTCTACAAAGGCTGAAACAAAAGAATATAAAGGACCAATTCTATTGATTAAGTAAGAAAACAGTTATAAGCGGACAGGTATTAGAGTATGCTAATCTTCTAATAACTGTTCGCTTTTTCATTTAGAATGTAGGTATAACAGAAGTTACCAAAAAGTAAAAACTTGTTTAGTATCTTTGTGCCATAAATACCTTAGTATGAAACCCGCACACATTAACCAATATTTAGAAAGTACAAAAATTGATGCAAGCCTAAAAGAAGTTGCAAAAAAGGTAATTGCTGGCAAGCGTATTAGTTTTGATGATGGCGTGCTTCTATTTGAAAAAGCTGAACTTGGTTTTGTAGGTGCATTAGCCAATTTTGTAAAACAACGCAAAAGTGGCGATAGCGTTTTCTTTAACCGAAATTTCCATGTAGAACCTACCAATATTTGTGTTTATACTTGTTCGTTTTGCTCCTACTCTCGTTTAATAAAACAAAAAGAAGAAGGTTGGGAATTATCTGTCGATCAAATTTTAGATACCATTAAAAAGTGGGATGATAAACCGGTTACAGAAGTGCATATTACTGGTGGCGTTATTCCAAAACAAGATTTTAAATTTTACACCGATTTATTCAAAAAAATAAAAGAACATCGTCCGGGTTTACATATTAAAGCACTTACGCCTGTCGAGTATCATTATATACTTAAAAAAGCAAAGCTTTCTTATGCAGAAGGTATGAAGCTTTTTAAAGAAGCCGGCTTAGATTCTATGCCTGGCGGCGGTGCCGAAATTTTCCACCCGGAAATACGTGATGAAATTGCTGGCGGAAAATGCAGTGCTGATGAGTGGCTTTCAATACATGAAGAATGGCATAAACTTGGTATGAAAAGCAACGCGACTATGTTATACGGACATGTAGAAAAATATTGGCATCGTGTAGATCATTTAGAAAGATTAAGAACCCTGCAAGATAAAAAAGGTGGCTTTAACGCATTCATTCCTTTAAAATTTAGAAATAAAGATAACCACATGAGCCACGTGCCGGAGGTTAGCGTGATTGAAGATTTGCGCAACTATGCCATCTCTCGTATTTACTTAGATAATTTTGATCATATAAAAGCCTATTGGGCAATGATTGGCCGTAGCACCGCACAATTAGCACTTAACTTTGGTGCCGATGATATTGATGGTACTATTGATGATACCACAAAAATATATTCTATGGCTGGATCGGAAGAATTAACGCCTGTTTTAACCACGCAACAATTGGTAGATTTAATTAAGCAAGTTGGTTTGCGTCCTATTGAGCGCGATACACTTTATAACGTAGTACACGATTATAGTATAGAGGCTGTTGAGGCTTAAAAATGCAGGTAAAAATCGCCGGTTAGTTGTTTGTATTCATCGGTATAATTATGCCTTCCTTCGTTTTCAATACTTAAAATTTCTTCTTGCAAAACTTCTTGGGTAAACTTAAAAAGCATAATGTGTCGCTTTTCTAAATCATTTGTAGATTTTGTTTTTACACGTAGCATTTTCACTAAATAAAAATTATTTTTTTCTGCTAAAACAGTAAAATCATTGGCTTCTTTAGTCGGTAAAATGATGTAAAATAAACCTTTATCATTCAATAGCTTTTTTACGCCTAATATTAAATCTATAAAAGTCAGTGTATCTGTATGCCGGGCATGGTTTCGTTCTTCATCGGGTGCTTTAGAAGAATCAACAAAATAAGGCGGATTGGTAATAATAGCGTCGTATTTTTTATTGACGCTATTTGCAAAATCCTGTAAACTTTTCTGATAAACCTTAATTCTATCTGCCCAAATAGAATGGCTTACGTTTTCGTTGGCTTGCTCAAAAGAACCTTGTTCAATATCAATGGCATCAATTTGCGCATTGCTTTTTTGCGCCATCATTAAGGCTATAATGCCTGTTCCGGTGCCAATATCTAAAATAGTTTTTGCATTGGTAACAGTTGCCCAAGAGCCTATCAATACAGCATCTGTACCTACTTTGTGTGCAGATTTATGCTGATGAATGCTGAATTTTTTAAAAACAAATGTTTGTTGCGACATACATTTTACTCGATTTTACGGTACAATATAAATAAATTATGTAAGATTTTTTAATTTATATCAAAAAGACCTTCGGGGGCACAATAATAAACCGTTTTTGTTTTATGGTCTATCTTCTTTACAAAGACATCTGTATAGGGCAAAAGCACTTCGTTATCGTTTACATTAACAGATAAAAATTGTTGTTTGGGTAATACAATCAACTCATTAACTTTACCCACATTGCCCTTAATTTCGTCCACCAAATCATAGCCCTCTAACTTATTGGTGTCCGATTTTTTGACCGAAATATTTTTGGCATCGCCCAACAACTCTTTACCAATAAGGGTTTTAGCTTCTTCAATGGTTTTTACGCCATCAAAACAAAGCACTAAATTTTTACCAATATATTTTGCATCGGTTATAAAAAAAGGCGTGGGCACATTATTCATTTCAATAAATAAAAAGCCGTTTTTTTTAATTTCTACCGTTTGCAGGTTATCTCCGTTTACAACCAATGCGCCTTTTAGGCCGTGTACACGGGTTAGTTTTCCTAATTTAATTAATTCGCTCACTATAAAAATTTAAACTTATTTTTGATACCTCAAAATAATGGTTTTAAACGGAAAACAAAAAATATA
>JBDTJJ010000392.1:0-10146 GCA_039935895.1 Bacteroidia bacterium
AAAAGTTTATAAAAACACATCCGCAATCAAATATTGGAGCGTTTGCCATCTACTCGGTAACGTTTGATTGGCCTAAGATTGAAGAGTATGATGAGTTGTATAAAGCATTATCCGAACCGGTAAAAAAAGGTAAATTTGGTAAACTTGCTGAAGACAAAATTGCAGTAATGAAAGGCGCAACAGTTGGTTATGCGGCTATTAATTTTACGTTGCCAGATGTAAACGGAAAACCTGTTAGCTTAAGTTCTTATAAAGGAAAAGTTGTTTTGGTAGATTTTGGGCAAGTTGGTGCGGACCTTGTAGAGGCGAAAACCCTGCAGTAGTTGCGGCATATCAAAAATATAAATCAAAAGGGTTTGATATACTAGGTGTTTCTTTAGATCAAAACAAAGAAAAATGGTTGCAAGCTATTGAAAAAGATAATTTAACCTGGACTCACGTAAGCGATTTAAAAGGCTGGCAAAATGAAGTGGCTAAAAAATATGGTGTAACTTCTATTCCTTTTAATGTTTTAGTAGATAAAGACGGTAAAATAATTGCCAAAGCACTGCGCGGACCAGCTTTAGAAGCTGAATTAGCAAAAATATTTGGCGAATAAGCACAATTGTTTTGTGCTAAATAAATCATTTGTTATATTTGCCGCCTGTTTAGGAGAGGTGCCTGAGTGGCCGAAAGGAACAGTTTGCTAAACTGTCGTACGGGTAACTGTACCGCGGGTTCGAATCCCGCCCTCTCCGCATAACGAGAAGTTCTAATTTATCCCCCTCTTTTTGAAGCTCCGACTTGTCGGAGCTTTTTATTTTAGTTGCTTGAAAGTCCTTGTCAGTAGCGAGAAAATCAAAGGGCGGCAACCAATCCCAAGCTATTTTTTTATCTTTCAAAAGACGGTTCGACCCAACTTTTTCAGACAATACTTTATAAGTTGAAGGGGATGGTTGTTCCTGCATCTCAACCACTCCAATAATTTGTTGGATTAGGTAAAGGCGCGTGACCGGTAACAATACCACTTATACTTGACTGAGAATAGCTTTTATTAATAAAGCAGACCATTATAAACAAGCCTGCAAAATTTTTTCATGATGGTTTGTTTTTATGGTTATTATTTAGAGATAATTATTTGTTTTTGTATGCTTTGATTTTGATAATTTATTTTCAATAAATAAATACCATTATCTAAAGTAGATGTATCTATGTTTATCTTTTTATATTTTGAATTGTTATATTGCTTTATCTTTAAATTTCCAATCATATCAAATACTTCAATATCATCCGAGATATTATCAGTATTTATGGTTATTGAAGTGCTTGCCGGCACAGGATAGATAAGCACCTTTTCATTATCTTTTATTTCCCCTATACCATTTGTATAAACATAATTAGAGTCGGTGGACAAACAAACATTATCGATAAAATAGTAAGAATCTATATAATTAGAGGTCGTACTTAAAGTATCGGTATGTGCATCATCAAAAAAATTACCGATAGCAAGATATTGATATGCAGAATCTGCCGTATAAGAACCTTTAATTTGTGTCCAATTTATACTGTCCGTAATTATAACAGTTTCGTAATAATGTGCAAAATTGTTTATGGGAATAGGATTTATTTCAGAATAAGAATGATTAAGAAATTTTAGCCCAATTTTATTGCTTGCTATGGTATAATTTTGTGTACCTGCAAAACTTACAAAGAATGAAAAATAATATTTTGCTCCAATAGTTAATGTGACGGTTAACGGCGCGCCTATTATTTCTCTGTAATTTGGATATGCCCCCATATTATCCTCATAATTTATAAAACCAGCATAAGCATTGCCATACAATGGAATCTGATATGCAATAGCAGTATGAGGAGGAGACATACCGCTTACTGTTGAACAGGTATTATAATAATCTGGCGATTGACTAAAGGAATTCCAATACATTGCTCGACTCATTTGGTCTAAGGTTGACGGACAAGTATCAGCTATTTCAAAGCTTGGGTTGGGTACAAGGTTTGTTTGTGCAATTAAAAATGCAGAATTTAAAATTAAGAAGGTAAGTAATATTTTATATAATTGTTTTAGCATATTTGGTATAGCTAAAATATGTTAATTATTTTAACTAGCAATTAATTTTTTAGTATAGCAAACCCGGCTTTGCCGTAATAGGGCAGGGAAGCATAAACTAAAAATAGTTGTCGGTTTTGTATAAAGATACCCAGATGAAATAGTCCTGATGTATAAAGTCTATTTTATTTTTGAAAGTTATTTTTCGGGTCGTAGGAACGCATAATGTATAACGTTCTGTGGCGTTTGGCATTGTGCCCGGAAGTAAAGGTAGCATATGTAGGGCATCATGCCAAATAGTTTAGATGCTGGCGAGAATAACGCGCCTTTTTATATAGGGGCTGTCGTACTTTCTATTCTAAGCAGCTTGTTAGCTGCCCACAACAACCAACAGTAATTTAGTCAACTATAATACCTTGGTAGGCTTTAATATTTTAGTGTAAATATAAATTTACTAATTAAAACAATTAACATATTTTAGCTGTATGCTAAAACAATTACACAAAATATTTTTACTGCTTTGCATTTTGCACATTACTTTAGCAAAAGCACAAAGCATTATAACAACCATTGCAGGTAATGGTACAGCAGGTTATAATGGCGATGGTAGTCAGGCATTAACTGCTGAATTAAATGGGTTGACTGGCTTAAAAATAGATAGAGTTGGTAACCTTTACATAGCAGATACTTATAATAACGTAGTCCGAAAAATTGCAGTTAATGGTATAATAACTACGGTTGTTGGTAGTGGTATAGCAGGATATAGTGGGGATGGAGGTATAGCTACCTTAGCGAAACTTAATGGCCCAACTGATATTGAAATTGATTCTTTAGGTCAAATTTATGTAGCAGACAATAATAACAACTGTATTAGAATAATTAATTCCTCAGGGATTATAACAACATTTGCGGGAACTGGAGTTGCGGGCTATAGTGGAGATTTAGGTTATGCCATATCAGCAAAATTAAATCTACCTATAGGGCTCGCATTGGATACTCATGGAAATCTATATGTTGCTGACTCGCAAAATAACGTCATACGCAAAATAAATATTGCCTCAGGTATTATTAACACTATTATAGGAAACGGTGTTGGAGCTGGAACAGGTGTTGGCGGATATAGTGGCGATGGTGGGCCTGCTATAAATGCAGAATTATTTACACCTTGGTACATCTGTTTTGACTTATTTGATAATTTATATATTACAGATTTTAATAATAATGTTATCAGAAAGGCTTCCACTACTGGAATAATAAGTACATACGCGGGTGGTGGAAATTGTGGAAGTAATTATTGTGGAGATGGTGGGCAAGCAACTGCTTCTATTTTAAATGGACCAACAGCAATAGTATGTGATAGCTTAGGAAACATATATATATCAGACTCTTATAATGCTGTTATACGAAAAGTAGATACAAATGGGATAATTAATACAATAACTGGAAATGGAATAATGGGTTATGCGGGGGATGGAGGGCAGCCTACGATGGCAAAACTAAATTACCCATATGGATTAGTTATAGATAAATTCTATAACCTGTTTATTGCAGATGCTCTTAATAATAGAATACGCAAGGTTACTCATATAGAAACAACAAATATTAACCAGTTACCAGTTACCAGTTATCAGTTTATCCAAACCCTGTAGCTGATATGTTATATATCAATGCAGATGAAAACATTGAGCAAGTTCAACTAATAAATAATATCGGCGAACTAATCTATATAGAAAACATAAAAGACAACTTTTCTTATACACTTTCATTAGCAGATTATTCTAATGGGGTTTATGTGATAACGATAAAAATAAAAAACAGTATATCTGTATCTAAAATAAATATAGTTCGCTAAACAATTAAAAAAACAAACCTCATGAAAAACAAACAACTATTAATAGGCTTATGCCTATGTACAAGTGCAGCCTTTGCCCAAAGTGATAATTGGAAAACCAATGGCAATGCATCCGTTAGCGGAGATTTTTCAGGAACAAACAACAATATGCCTCTTATTTTCTAATTGGTAATTAACCAAATAATATTATTTTAGCTGTATGCTAAAACAATTACACAAAATATTTTTACTGCTTTGCATTTTGCAATTTACTTTAACAAAAGCACAAAGCATTATTACAACCGTTGCAGGAAATGGCACGCAAGGCTATAGTGGCGATGGAGGCTACGCTACTTCTGCTCAATTAAGCTATGCTGAAGGTATGATTTTTGATGGCGGAGGAAATATGTATATAGCGGACTCATATAACAATGTAATAAGAAAAATAAATACTATCGGAATTATAACAACTATTGCAGGTACAGGATTTGGGGCTGGAACTGGCGCAGGTGGCTATAGTGGCGACGGAGGAGCTGCTACTTTAGCTCAATTAAATGGTCCAGTCGATATAGTTTTTGATGCGTCAGGTAACTTATATATTTCTGATTATAATAATAACAGGGTACGTAAAATAAATACATCTGGTGTAATTACTACAATAGCAGGAAATGGCAATAATGGTTACAGTGGAGATGGTGCTGCCGCTACTCTAGCAAAACTTTATGAACCTAGTGGTTTAGCTTTTGATGCTACAGGTAATTTATATATAGCCGATGAGCAGAATAATGTAATACGAAAAATAAATACAGCAGGTATAATAAGTACTTATGCGGGTAATGGCTTTGGGGCTGGCATGGGCACAGGTGGCTATAGTGGTGATGGGGGGCAAGCAACCGTTGCCGAATTATTTGAACCTATTGGATTGACTTTTGATTTATCTGGAAATTTGTATGTAGCAGAGAGCGGAAACAATGTTGTAAGAAAAATAAATACATCGGGTATTATAAATACTTATGCTGGTGGTGGAATAAGTGGGCTTGGTGATGGAGGGCCTGCTACTTTAGCACAATTAAATTTTCCTTATGGTTTGACTTTTGACAAGATTGGTAATCTGTATATAGGAGATGCTCTTAATAATCGTGTAAGAAAAGTGAGTACTTCCGGAATTATTAACACAATTGTTGGTGACGGAATAGCAGGGTATAGTGGTGACGGAGGGCTTGCAATCACAGCTGAATTATATGACCCATATAATTTATTGTTTGATTCTATTGGGAATCTATATATCGCCGATGATGTAAATAGTAGTATTCGTAAAGTAAGCAATGTTGCAACAACAGATATAAATCAGGTATCAGGTATCAGGCATCAAGTATCAGTTTATCCAAACCCTGCAACAAGTAGTATAACAATTAGCAGCAACCAGCTTGCAGTTAATACTAATATACAAATAACAGATGTGTTGGGTAATGATGTTGCCATACAAACTACGATACAACAAGGCGAAACAGTTATAGATATCAGCACTTTGCAAAATGGAATTTACTTTGTAATTATTACCAATAACGAACAAAGCATAACAGAAAAACTAATTATAAACAAATAACCCTTAAACCCAAACCTCATAAAAAACAAACAACTATTAATAGGCTTATGCCTACTAGTGGCACCAACTTATGGGCAATTGTAAAAGGAAATATCTTAACCAAAATGCGCTTTTAATTTTATATTTGAAGTATTAAAATAATAATATGAAAAAAGTAATTGTATCAGCCAATGCACCTGCACCAATAGGGCCATATTCGCATGCTAATTTAGTAACGCCAGGCGCAATGCTTTTTGTATCGGGGCAAGTAGCTAAAGATGCTAAAACAGGTGAAATGGTTTTAAGCGACATAAAAAGTGAAACGAAAAAAATAATGCAAAATATTAATGCCATACTTACAGATGGAGGTATGGATTTTACGAATGTGGTTAAAACAACCATCTTTTTAACAAGCATGGATTTTTTTGGAGATGTGAACGAAGTATATGGTTCTTTTTTTGAGGGAGATAATTTTCCTGCAAGAGAAACAGTGGCAGTTTTAGGATTACCATTAAATGTAAATGTAGAAATTTCAGTTATTGCCGTAAAATAAATTACACATCTTCTCTATTAAGCATCGTTACGCGGTGCATCTCATGTACTTCAATAGAAGTAAAATCAAACTCTTGGGTTACTTTTCCTTTTAAAATATAACAACCATTTCCTTTAAAAGGATGTTCTTTAGCGGGTACGGGGAAATGTACAGTATCAATCCACATGCCTTCGGTATCTATAAAAGTACCAAAGTGCATACGCTCGCCTTTTGTGGTAATTGTTGTTTTAATATTTATCAGGTAGCCTGCAATTTCAACTATCTTTCCAATATTTAGCTTTAAATCGTTTGCGGTAAGTTGCGATTCTATTTTATCTTTTAAAAGATGAAACGGAGAGCAAAGTGAAAAACCAAATAATTCTATTTCATCAAAAGCATCGTCAACCCACGAAGTAGTTAGCTCGGGTAATTTATATTTTTTAGGAACCACATCGAATAATTCTTTGGTGGCAGATACGTTTTTTTTAACCGGACTAATTAACGAATGAGCTTCCCACAAAAGTTCTTTTTTATTTTTACCTGTAAAAGTAAATGCACCGCAACGAATTAATAAACGCAATTGTTCAATGGCAACAGGCACACGTTTTACAAAATCGTACAAATGTTTATACAAACCATTACGCTCGCGCTCTGCTAAAAGCTGCTCTAAAAGAGTATGCTCTACTTCATTAACCATGCTTAAGCCTAGGTAAATGGTTGTCGTTTTTAAATCACATAATAAATAACTGTTGTTTATACATGGTGGGACAATAATTGCACCATGCATACGTGCTTCGTGTACATATAATTCTGTTCTATAAAAACCACCGCCGTTGTTAAGGGTAGCAACCATATATTCTAAAGGGAAATAGGCTTTTAAATATAAGGCTTGGTAACTCTCTACAGCATAACTTGCCGAGTGTCCTTTTGAAAAAGCAAAGTTGGCAAAACTTTCTATCTGATTCCAAATGTCAGTAATGGTTTTTTCTGCGTAACCTTTAACGCTGCAATTAGAAAAGAATTTTTCTTTCACTTTAAAAAACTCATTGCGTTGTTTAAATTTCCACGACATACCTCTGCGTAAATAATCAGCTTCGGCTAAAGTTAAACCCGCAAAAAAGTGAGCAATTTTAATGACATCCTCTTGGTAAACCATTACGCCGTAGGTTTCTTTAAGTAAATCATATAATTCAGGAATATCGTTTTTTGCTTTGTTGCGAACAGCTTCATTTCTAAAACGTAAAATATATTCGCGCATCATGCCACTTTTAGAAACACCCGGACGAATAATCGAACTTGCTGCAACCAATCGTAAATAATCATCAGCTTTAAGTTTAGCTAACAACATTCGCATAGCGGGAGATTCTACATAAAAACAACCGATACATTTTCCAACACTTAATAGTTTTTTTACTTCTTCATCATTCGTAAATTTTTTAATATCATGTATATCAAACTCAATATTTTTATTTCGTTTAATAAAACCCATGGCATCTTTTATTTTTCCTAAACCACGCTGACTAAGAATATCAAATTTATATAAGCCAATATCTTCGGCTTCCAACATACTAAAGTGCGTAGTAGGATAACCTTTGGGTGGCAAGCTGGTTGCTGTATAAGCGCTAATGGGTTCTTGAGAAATAATAATACCGCTGGCGTGAATGCTTAAATGACTAGGGAATCCTTTTATCAACTCGCTGTAACGTAAAACTAATTGTCCAATTTCATCGGGTGCACTTTGTGCAGATTGTAGTTTACTAATTTCATTGGGAGGTAAACCAAACACTTTGCCAAGTTCTCGTATTACCGCATCTTTTTGATACGTAGAATAAGTTGCCAGTAAAGCTGTACGATGATGCCCAAATCTATCGAAAATATAACGCGTCATATCATCTCTATCAGTCCATGAAAAATCAATATCAAAATCGGGAGCGTTGCTACGGTGAATATTTATAAACCGTTCAAAATATAAATCTAAATCGATGGGATCAACATCCGTAATGCGAAGTAAGTAGGCTACAATACTATTTGCACCGCTACCTCTGCCAACATAATAATATCCTTTAGATTGAGCATATTTTATAATATCCCAATTGATTAAAAAGTACGAAGCAAAATTTAATTGACCAATAACATCTAACTCTTTTTCTATACGCTCTAAAACTTCTGTAGAAGGGTTTTTATATCGATAGGCTAATCCATTCATACACTCACTACGTAACAATTCAATATCTTCTTGTATGCTATTGGTGTAATGCGTTAAGTTTTTATTGGCGAGTTTTCCATATTCAAAATCTATACTGCAATTATTTAAAATGCGCTCTGTATTATTTAGTATATAAGGATATTCTGCATAAGCTTGCTGCATATTTATAGAAGATAACATTACTTCATCTGCGCTAGCTTGTTCGTCTTTTGGAAGTTTACTAAGCAAGGTATTTTTATCAATGGCTCGCAACAAACGATGCGCATTAAAATGTGCCTTGTGTATAAAACTTACAGTTTGTAATACAACTAACTTATCTATTTGATTTTTTAAAGTAGAAAATTGTAAGCGAGGTAAATCTTTGGCAGAAATTCCAATAAATTCATTTTCTCTTAATGGCCAATCTTTATAATTTTGAAAAGGGTAAATGACATAAACATTAGAAAATTCGGGAGCTGTAGAATTAAACTCTTTTGCTTCATGCAGATGTTCTGAAAGATGTTCATTCAACTCTTTAAAGCCTGCATTATTTTTTGCAATACCGATGTATTGTTGTTTAATTCCGTTTCTAAAATCAATTCCTATAATAGGTTTTAAGCCTTTTTCTTTGGCAGAGCGAACCGTATAAAGACAAGCAGACGTATTATTAATATCACTCAGCACAAAAGATTTGTAACCTTTAGATGCCACTTCGCCTAGTAATTCTTCTACAGATAACGTGCCGTAACCAAAGCTATAATATGTGTGGCAGTTGAGTAACATAGCATAATCAGCTTATTGTTTTTCTTCCTTGGAATGGATTAAAATCTACTTTTTTTACATCCATACCGGCCGCGCTTTGTACAGCTTCTATACCAAAACGCTTCCGCAATTTATCCATTGCGTTGTATAAACTCATTTGCTCGGTTGTATCGTTAAATAAATCAAATTGGTAAGTGCCTTGCACCAAATGACTAAAACGAATGCCTATTAAACGAATAAGTAAACGCTTATCAAAAAGCTTGTAAAATAATTCTTTTACTTTTTCTCTCAGCACGCTATCTAAGGCTGTGTAAGAAATTTTTGCTTGCATGGTGTAGGTATTAAAATCAGAATAACGAATTTTTACGGTAACACAAGAAGTAAGTTTTTCTTCGTTTCGTAATTGAAAACACAGTTTTTCTGTCATGCTGACAAATAAAGATTCTAGCATTTTTACATCTATGGTATCTTTTTCAAATGTATTTTCGGTAGAGATTGATTTACGTTCTGAATATTGTTCAACCGGACTATTATCAATACCATTGGCTTTTCTCCAAATAACAGCGCCGTTTTGCCCTAGCACTTGTTCCATCAATTCTATAGGCATTTCTTGCACGGTTTTTATTTTTTCTATACCCATGTTGCGTAAAGTCATGTAGGTTTTTTCGCCTACCATAGGTATTTTACGAATAGATAATGGAGCTAAAAAATCTTTTTCCGTTCCAAAAGGAATTTCTTTTTGTCCGTCGGGCTTTGCTTCTCCTGTACCAACTTTAGATACGGTTTTGTTAGCCGACATGGCAAATGAAATTGGAAGTCCTGTATGTTTTGTAATTTTTTTACGAAGCTCCGTGGCCGCTTTATAGCAACCAATAAGCATATCCATGCCGGTAAGGTCTATGTAAAATTCATCAATAGATGTTTTTTCGTAAAGAGGCACGCTCTCTCTTATAATATCTGTAACATCGTTAGAGAGTTTGGTATATTGCTCATGATCGCCTTTTATAATAGTTGCGTGCGGACAAAGTTGGCGAGCTAATTTCATTGGCATAGCTGAGTGAACACCAAATTTTCTGGCTTCGTAACTACAGGAAGCTACTACGCCACGGTCGCTGGTGCCGCCAATTAAAATAGGTTTTCCCATAAGAGAACTATCACGCAATCTTTCAACAGATACAAAGAAGGTATCTAAATCCATATGGGC
>JBDTJJ010000393.1:0-4816 GCA_039935895.1 Bacteroidia bacterium
TTCTAAAATAATTTCATCTACATCACCAACACCTGCATTTGTAATAATGGGCACGCCACAAGCCAGTATTTCGGCCATTTTTGTGGGCGACGAACCTTTTTTAGAATACAATGGTTTTATAAAAAACAAACCAATATCAAAGCAAGAAATATAAGCAGGCACTTCGTTTCTTTTAGCCGATTTTACAACAATAGAAGCTGGTTTAATGCTTTTTTTCTCTGCGGCTAATAAAACATCTTCTTCCTTATCATTGGTAACAAAAAAGAAAACGCAATTTGGCTTTTTAATTTGTAGTTCAACAAAAAAATCAAGCATTTCATCTAACATATACCAAGTGCCCAAAGAGCCTAAATATCCAATTACGAAAGAATTATCGTTTATATTTAGCTTGTTTCTTACGCTGCTTTTCTCCATACCCGAGCTAATTGTAAAATGATTTACATCAGTACAACAAGGTATTATCTCTATAGGTGGTAGGTTCCTTAATTTCCATGTTTCAATTTCTTTTTTTGCATTATTAGTAAGTGTAACGATGTAATCGGCATTTTCAATTAGTTCAATCTCTTTTCGTTTAAAATAATTGTATAGAAATTTATGTAAGGAATTTTTTAAACTCCAGATATTCCCATCAATGCGTTCATCGGCCCAAAAGCCGCGCATATCAAAAACATATTTTGTTTTAAATTTTTTTTTTAATTGCAAACCAATAAGTGACGGCAGGTAACTTCTGCAATGAAGTATTACGTCTTTATTTACTTTAACTATTTGCTTGCTTGCTGTTTTTTTAAGATTGAGAAAATTCTTTAATTGCGATATTAATGGGATTTTAGATTCGTAAAAGCAATACGCCCAATCTATATTATATTTAGAAACAATTTCTAAAACTGCGTTTTTATTTTTAGCAAAATTTTGTTCTTTCTCGCAACTGGCAATACTTATTTTATAGCCTAAAGACGAAAGCCCTGTAAGGTATGGTAACACCTGAGATTGCCCCAACATATCAGTCATTCCATCAATTGATATAAATAATATTTTTTTGTTCATTAAATGCAAAGGTAAATGTTTATTTTTATAGCGCTATGAAAGAAGATTTATCAGTTTTTGATTTACTAATTACCCCTCTTTACATTTTTATAGCTTGGTTAATTGCTAATTTCATTAAAAACAAAAACATTTATAATAAACCCGAGTACAAATATTTTACTTATGGTTTAATGGCAAAAATAGCAGGAGCCATAGGTCTTGGTTTAGTTTACTTTTTTTATTACGGAGGAGGAGACACTACCAATTATTATGAAAGTGCAAAAGCTTATGATAATTTATTTTTTAAAAATCAAGTTGATTTTTGGCAAGGTTGGTTAGGTGATGCAAGAGGTATTGAATATTACTTTTTTGATGATGGTACAGGATACCCTGTTTATCATCAAAAAGACTCAAATTCTTTTTTTGTGGTTCGTTTATTAATCCCTGTAGTAGCACTAGGTTTAAAATCGTATTTTGCTTCGGCTGTATTAACAGCCTGTATTACTTATACAGGTATTTGGAAATTATACCAAATTTTTCTACAAGAGTTCCCAACTTTAAAAAGAGAAATGGCCATTGCTATTTTATTTGTCCCTTCCTGCGTATTTTGGGGTTCGGGCTTATCTAAAGATTCGTTTACACTATCGGCTGTCGGCTGGTTCACCTACTCTTTTTATCATTTTTTTATACAAAAGAAATTAAAAATTATTTATGTTATCGAAATTTTTATTTCAGCTTTTATTATCCTTTCCATTAAACCCTACATATTTTTCGCCCTTTTACCTGGTGCGATTCTGTGGTTAAGTAATCAGCAAATTAAAAAAATAGCTAATATTACTTTACGTTTTTTAGCAACGCCAGTTTTATTAATAATAGGAGCAGGCGGCGGGTATTTTGCCTTAAATCAAATGGGAGATTCGTTAGGCTTATATAAAATAGATACTGTTTTAGATAGAGCTGTAGTTGTGCAACAAGATATGAAAGCAGAATATTACGGAGGTAAAAGTTTTGACATAGGTAAATTTGACGCTAGTGCCTTAGGCGTTATAGCTAAAGCACCTATTGCTATATTTTCAGGAATTTTTAGACCTGGCTTATGGGATGTGCGAAATGCAGTTATGCTAATATCATCGCTTGAAAATACTTATTTATTAATACTGACTGTATTTCTTTTACTTAGATTAAAGATATTTGGTTTTTTTAGACTAGTTGGAAAAACCCCTTTATTGCTATTTGCTATGTTATTCTCTTTATTTTTCGCCTTTTCAGTAGGATTAACTGTGGCAAATTTTGGATCTTTAGTGCGTTTACGCATACCCGAATTACCATTTTATATCGCTGGATTATTTATAATGCGGCATCTTTACGAAAAACAAACCGGCACTAAAGTACGTTTTTAACAAACCACTGATGCAAATTAATTAACACCCAAATACGCTGAAACAAATATTCTTCTCCATTTTTAAAACGCATTAATAATTGCTGCACATATTCATACTCAACCACATCAACTTGCTTTATAATATTTTCATTTAAATAATCATTTATTAAAAAATACATTTCTTTATGTAACCAGTATTTTAAAGGTATTGAAAAACCTTGTTTTGGCCTATCAAAATAGCTTTTAGGTATATGCTGATATAATATTTCTTTTAAAATATATTTTGGTGTTGGGCTATTTTTTAAATGGGTACTAACATTAATTGCCACTTCTACCAAACGATGATCCAAATACGGCACGCGTGTCTCCAAAGAATAATGCATGCTTGCTCGATCTACTTTAACCAACAAATCATCAGGTAAATAAAACTGCAAATCATAAAGAGCTTGTTTCTCCTGAGAAGTCAATTTACGTTTGTTTGCTAAATCTAAAACAGAGTTACTAAATGCTGTATCGGTATATTTTAATAACTCACTTAATAAAACCAGAGAAATGGATTTCTTTTTAAAAATTTTATTTATTTCATTCGAAGAGAAAAAATATTGTTCTTGCGAAAATATGTGAGATCTAATTTCTCGTTCATCAGAAACAGCAAACATTTCAGCGGCTCTTTTATGTCTGCTAGAGGATGAAATTTTTAAAAATTTAGAAATTATATGTTTGCTATGATTGATAAATAAATTATCTAAACGTTTTGCCCAATTATATGCCCCATACCCATGAAATAATTCATCACCACCTTCTCCTGATAGGGCAACAGTTACATACTTTTTCGCAAGCCTTGACACCAACAAAGTTGGAATACCAGAGGAATCGGCAAAAGGTTCTCCATAAGCGTCCATATAATCATCTAATGCCTCTACGGCATCATTTACCGTAACTGTAAATTCATGGTGATTAGTTCCTAAATAATTTGCTATTTGTTTAGCATAAATAGCCTCATTAAAAGTTTGATTTTCAAACCCAATGGAAAATGTATTAATTTTGGTTCCTGATGCTTTTGATGCGTATGCTGCTACTAAACTTGAATCTATTCCTCCACTTAAAAAAACACCATAAGGCACATCACTTTTTAATTGGTATTGTACCGAACTTGAAATTAAATCTGAAATAAGAACTAAAGCTTGTTTTTCGTTAGAAATTACTGTGTTCGATAAAGATTTATCTATACTCCAATATTGTTTTTTTTCAAATTTTTTTTTGTTTATTCTTAAATAGTGGCCAGGTTCCAATTTATAACAATTTTCATAAATAGAATACGGCGCAGGTATATAACCCAAGTGAAGATATTGAGGTATAACGCTATGATTGACTTTTAAATTAAGTTTGCTAACTTTTTTTAATGCTTTTATTTCTGAAGCAAATGCAAAATTTTCACCATCCCAATAATAATATAGTGGCTTAATCCCAAGTCTATCTCTAAATATATAAAGTTCCTCTTCTTGTTTGTCATAAATAGCAAAAGCAAACATACCATTAAAATGTTTTACCGCATCAACTCCATAACCTGCAAAAGCTTGTAAAATAACCTCGGTATCTGTACCTGAACGGAAATGAAAATTTGGATCAAAATTAAATTTTAATTCTGCTGCTACTTCGGCATAATTATAAACCTCACCATTATATACAATTACATACCGATTTTTAAACGATTGCATTGGTTGCGCACCACGTTCAGATAAATCTATTATACTTAAACGATTATGTCCTAAGCCAACATTTTTTTCAAAAAAAGTTCCATTACTATCTGGTCCGCGATGGTTTTGAACTTGCACCATAGTGGCAACATCTTGCTCATTAAAAAAATTATTTCGAGTGAAATATCCGCTTATGCCACACATACTAATAGGTAAATATTAAATGTTTAATAGTTGCAAAAAATCTTCGTGTAAATAAAAATGCGGTATTATTTTTGATAGCCTTATACGTATAAATAATAGTTTCTTTTTTATATTTACCTGTTAAAGCTAAATGAAGTGAAATATAACTATACGAGCTTGATTTTACAATACCTTCGTGTCCTACAATAAATTTAGCGTTCAATGGGTTTGACAAAGTTAATTTTAAAGCAAGTTCTTTCCCGTTTATAAGTACATCTTTATTAAGCATTGTGATACTTCGTGTATCGTGTTGAATAAGTTTGGCGCAAACTATATTATTTATTTTTAATGGGTATTGAGCCGCCATACGCAACCAAAGTTCATGATCTTCTGAGGTTGTAAGAGCTCTATCAGCACTAAACAAATTAGTTAGCGCAATATCTTTACGTAAAAAGACACCTATGCAGCTAATAAAATTACCTTCATCAAATAATCGTCGGTTGGGATTACTTTTTACATATATTTTTGATTC
>JBDTJJ010000394.1:0-5290 GCA_039935895.1 Bacteroidia bacterium
AAACTTTCTTTTACTTGAATAGTTTTTGGTAATGACATAATAAGTGATTTAATGTTTAGTCCAAATATAGTAACAAAAAACTAAATAAACAAATATTGGACTAATTATTTATTCATATTGGTATTAGATAGTAGGCGTAAAAATGATGAGGCTAACTTTTATCTAAAGTCTCTTTAACCAATTTGCTGGTAACTTTTGGATCAGCTTTGCCACCACTTAGTTTCATTACTTCGCCCATAAATAAACCAACCAACGTTACTTTACCGTTTTTGTATTCGGTTACTTTTTCGGGGTATTTAGCAATAACTTGATTTACCAAATCTTGCAAAGCATCAGTATTACTTTCTTGTAAAAGATTTAACTCTTGTGCAATTTGTATAGATGTTTTGTTGGGAGATTTTACCAACTCCGGAAATATTTTTTGCGAAGCAGATGAGTGACTAATCTTTCCATCATCAATAATAGAAATAAGTTCGGCAATTTGTGTTGGCTTTATAGGGAACCGTTCTATATCAATGGCATTTTCGTTTAAATGACTTTTAATATTAACCGTTAGCCAGTTAGAAGCTGCTTTATAATTTTTTGTGTGATTTACCAATTCATTAAAATAATGCGCAATCGCTTTGGTATCAGTCAAAACAGCAGCATCATATTCCGATAAATTAAAATCTTTTACATAGCGTTTATAAAGTGCATGTGGCAATTCGGGTAAGGTTTTTTTAACCTCGCTAATGTATTTTTCGGTAATGAAAACAGGTTGTAAATCGGGTTCAGGAAAGTAACGGTAATCATTTGCGTTTTCTTTACTACGAAGGCTAAAGGTAGTTCCTTTTACGGCATCAAAGCTGCGAGTTTCGCCGGCAATTTCTTGTTTGGCTTCTAATAAATCAATTTGACGAATAATTTCATACTCAATGGCGCGTTGCACATTGCGAATAGAATTCATGTTTTTAACCTCTACTTTTTTACCAAATTCTTTTACGCCTTTTATACGAACCGATACGTTGGCATCGCAACGCATAGAACCTTCTTCCATGTTGCCATCGCAAATATCTAAGTAACGAACTAGTTTACGAACTTCAGTTAAATAAGCATACGCTTCATCTCCACTACAAAGCTCAGGTTCTGAAACCATTTCTAAAAGCGGTACTCCGGCACGGTTTAAGTCAACCAATGTATCAGTCGCATCTTGGTCGTGCATGCTTTTACCGGCATCTTCTTCCATGTGTATGCGCGTAAGGTTTATGCTTTTTTCTCCACCTGTTTTTAATTTAATGGTAATTTGTCCGCCATTGCAAAATGGTGTTTTGTCTTGTGTAATTTGATATCCTTTTGGTAAATCGGCATAAAAATAATTTTTACGTGCAAACTGGTTTTCATAACGAATATTGCCATCTACTGCCAAACCTAATTTAACGGCAAACTCAATAGCGCGTTTGTTTACTTTTGGTAAAGTACCCGGGTGTCCAAGAGTAATTACGCTAACGTGTGTATTAGGTAAGCCACCGTATTCGGCACTATCGTTTGAGTACATTTTGCTATCTGTTAGCAATTGTATATGGACTTCCAAACCAATTACTGCTTCGTATTTATCGTAAATGCTCATCCTGCAAATATATACATTTGAAAAATAAAAATCCCGACGAAACTCATCGGGATTTTATTATTGATCTAATGTTACTTAATTATTTAACCGCGCTTATTAATGATGATAATGTTGATGCATTTGTATTTTGCACCAAAAAAGAAGCTACGCTACCTAAAGTGCTGCCGCTGCTAGTTACATTGCTTGTAACTGCCGGTTGTGCAACGCCAAATTGAGACGAAATTAAGCTAGTTAAGGTGCCGGTATTTGCGCCATTTGATCCAAGTATAGAAGTCATTAGTGTTGATGACGTTGCGCTTGCCAATAAGCTTGCTAATTGAGGGTGACTAGGAGCTAATTTTTTCTGCAAGTAAGAAACCACTAATTGCTCGCTTTCTTGTTTGGCAAATGATTTAACTTCTGCTGCTAAAGGAGATGTAGTGCCAGATTTTGTTGAAGAACAACTTTGGCTAAAAGTCATTGCCATTGCTGTACAAGCAATAGTTAGTATTGTTTTTTTCATATTATTTAGATTTTAAAAAATTTGGTGCAAATCTATTATTTTATTAAATAGTTTTCAAAAAAAATTAAAGAGTTTTATAAATGCGGGTGTTTATATAGGTTTAAACGCTTAATCTATGTAAAGATTAATTGCCAAACAACAAATTATTATACATGCTGTTAATTAATTTGGTGGTATATGCTTGATTATACTCAAAGCAATCACACTTTTTACCATAGCTAACAAGCGCTACTGGAAAATCAATATCGTCATCTTTAAATTGCCCTGATAAATCCTGACTAATTAAATTAGTTTCGAGGTTAAATTTATAAAGACCTTCAAGTTCTAATTTTTTAGGTAAAATAGTAGATATGCTTACAGTTTTAGATATGTAACCTTGCTTTTGAAACCTGACTGCATAGAAAGAATTTTTACGCATTACAAATTTAAACCGCGCCGTAACATTAAGTGTTTGTTCTTTTATTACTTTATTATTTTGTATAAGTTGCACGGTGTAAAGCCCTGTCAAATCTTTTACAGTTCCATCAAACTTACCTGTAAACTCTAGGCAATCGGCGGTGTTGTCTTCTTGTGCCTGTAAATTTGAGCAAGCAAAAACAAATATGATTATATGCAGTTTCAATAAAAATTTCATAGCTTTAGTTTAATTAGAAAGCAAACATACAAATGATATGCAATATAAAAATTACATAAAATGCTAAAATCTTACATAAAGCTTAAAATCGGTTGTTTAAAGGCTTTTAAAGTGGAAATAATTACTCCACAAAAACAACGTCAGTCAGGCTTGCATCAAGCGCTTTAAAAAGAGTTTCGACTTTTAACAAACATTCGTTCCATTCTTCTTCGGGGTTGCATTGCGAAGTAATAGCGCTTCCAACATGAAAAGACAAACGCTTTAGTTTTTCATTATAAATGATTGTGCGGATAACCACGCAAAAATCAAAATCACCAGTATCATTTATAAAACCTAACGCGCCCGAGTAAATAGCTCTTGGCGATAGTTCGTATTTTTTAATTAGTTCTATTGCTTTTAATTTTGGTGCGCCCGTCATAGATGCTGGTGGAAAAGTTGCTTTAATGATATCGTTAAAAGTTGTATTTTCTTTTAACTCACAACTAACTGTACTTAACATTTGATGTACATTTTTAAAGGTATGCACGCCAAATAATTCAGTAACAACAACGCTTCCTTTTTTTGCCACTTGCGACAAATCGTTTCTGGCAACATCAAGCGCCATTACATTTTCAGTTTGTTCTTTTAGATTGTTTTTAAGATTGTTTTTTATTTTTAAATCTTCAATAATGTCAATACTCCTTCGTGCCGTGCCTTTCATTGGTTGACTAATAAGCGTATTGCCTATTCTTTGTATAAACCGTTCAGGGCTTGCACAAATAATATAATCGTCTTCGGTTTTTAGTAATTGTGCAAAAGGGGCTTCTGTTAAAGCATTCAATTTTTTAAATACTTCTTGTGGATTTATAACCGCATCTTCACAAAAGAACTCTATGCAATAATTAATTTCGTAAATATCTCCACGCCTAATATGTGCTAAAAGCCTGTTTACATTTTCAATATATTTTTGTTTAGATAATCGACAATAAATAGTCCCGACTTTTGTAGCAATATTTTTGTTTTCAAACGAAACAGGTTTTGCTTCTATTTGTTTTCCGTCTTCAAATAAAAAAAGAATGTGAGAGCCCATTTATTTTTCTTCGTCTTCTTTATCAAAATCTAATTTTCCGCCCCAAAAACGCATTTGCTGAAGCACCCATAATTTACGCCCCTGCATATAATTGCTATGTATGTTTTTGCCATAAACCCTTGGATTAGGTAACAAAGAAGCCAAAATTGCAGCTTCTTCTCTATTAAGTTTTGCCGCCGATTTTTTAAAATAATGTTGTGATGCCGCTTCTGCGCCATAAATACCGTCGCCAAATTCTATTACATTTAAATAAACTTCCATAATGCGTTCCTTACTCCACGCAGTTTCAATCAGCAATGTAAAATAGACTTCAAAGCCTTTGCGAATATAGTTTCTACCGTTCCATAAAAAAACATTTTTTGCCGTTTGTTGAGAAATAGTACTTCCGCCTCTAATTTTTTTGCTCTTCTCATTATTCAACATCGCTTTTTTCAAAGCTTTGAAATCGAAACCATAATGCAATAAAAAATTTTGGTCTTCGCTGCAAACAACCGCTAATTGTAAGTGAGAAGATATTTCCTCCAAAGGTTTCCAATCTTTTGAAAGCTTCATGCTTTTGCCATCGGCTTTCTGCTCCATACAACGTATAAGCATAAGTGGTGTAACAGGTACAGGTGTATAACGATAAATTAACGTAGTAATTACCGAGAGTAGAATAAACCCAATTACAATTTTTAAAATGATTTTTAACAAACGACTAATCATACCGCTAAAGTATTTGCTACTTTTGAAAAGATTTAGGGTAGATTAAAATTCTTTTCAACAAAAAATGATGATTAAAAAATATTGGATTTCGGGCGTGGTTATACTGGTTGTCATTTTAATGGCACTTTATCAATATCAAAAATATCGCATTGCTCCAAAAACAGATTTAGCCAATATGGTTTGTAATGATACCTTGGGTAAACCAATACATATTTCATCTTTTAAAGGAAAAAAAATAATACTTACTTTTTTTGCTACCTGGTGTGGCGATTGTTTAAAGGAAATGAAAGAGCTTGACGCCGCCATGAAAAATAATTTAAAAGATGTGGAGGTAGTTGCCATAAGCGACGAATCTATAGAGAAAATTACCACGTTTGCAGAAAGAAAAAAGTATAACTATACATATTTGCAATTACCTAAACCTTTTTCGAGCATAGATATTTATGCCATACCGGTTACCTATTTAATTAATGCTAAAGGCGATGTGGTATATGCAAAAGTTGGCGCTATAAATTGGAAAGATAATTCTGTAATATCTTTTACGGAAGAAAGTTTGAAATAAATTTTATTATGAAATCATTTAAAATAATTTTCAAAAATAGAATGTCATGCTGAACTTGTTTCAGCATCTTTAACAGATTCCGAAACAAGTTCGGAATGACTGAATAGGTTTATATGAATAACTTCTATTAAAAATAATTTATTTTAAGTGAGATTAAGTTTTAATACTGAAAAAAATTTATATCTTGCAGCAACAAAAAAAGTATAAAAAAT
>JBDTJJ010000395.1:0-4817 GCA_039935895.1 Bacteroidia bacterium
GGTACTGATGTTAGCATAAACGAATTAGCGCATTTAATTAAAGATATTGTTGGTTACCAAGGTGAAATTGTTTTTGATAAAACAAAACCAGATGGAACTCCACGTAAATTAATGGATGTATCTTACTTACATAGTCTTGGTTGGAAGCACAAAATAAATTTAGAAGAAGGAATTAGAAATGTGTATGCTGATTTTAAGTCGAATAAAAACATGCGTGTTGTTTAATAAATGAAGAATGCAAAATACAAAATGAAAAAATGTACTTTGTACTTCGTACCATGTATTTTATTTCTTGGCTCTTACTTCTTACCTCTTGCCTCTATACGCGCTCAATCTATTTTATTTCCACCCGATTATTTTTTTGATGTTGCTCGTCAGAAAGCCATTTTTACAGATACAACGACTATGGTACACTCATCTATGCAGCCGATAATTTACAAAGATGTGCCGCCAGATACACTTAAACATATTAAGCCAGGCCAAGATCTTTTTTTTGATAAAGTTTTTTATGACGATTTACTTAAAGTAAAATACATTGATAAATCTTCGGGGAAGAATAGAAAATTTAATCTGGCTATAAACCCTGTCTTTAATTTTAGTTTTGGCAAAGATGCTGATGCAGTTAAAAAAGAAACTTACATAACTAACACACGCGGTGTTTGGATAAAAGGACAAATTGGCGAAAAATTTATTTTTGAAACTTCTTTTTTTGAAAATCAATCTAATTTTCCGACTTACTTGGCTGCGTATTGCAATACGTATTCTGTCGTGCCCGGACAAGGACGCTGGAAAGCATTTAAAAAAGATGGCTTTGATTATGCTATGTCTAACGGCGTGGTACATTATCAACCGGGCAAAAAATTTTCAGTCCGTTTGGGTACCGGCAAACAAAAAGTAGGCGTGGGTTATCGGTCTATTTTATTAAGTGATAATGGATTTAATTATCCGTATTTACAATTTACAGCAAGTTTCTTCAAACAAAAAGTACAGTACACACAAACTTATGCCTTGCTTATGAATTTAAGCGATGGCGGCACACGCATACCTTATGGCACTGAGCGCATCTTTCAAAAAAAGGCAGCTTCATTTCAACAACTAAGTTGGCAAGTAAATAAAAAAATTAATATTTATTTGTTTCAAGGTTTAATTTGGCGCGCTACAGATAGTAACAATGTTATGCACTTAAATGCATTGTACGTAAACCCGGTTATTTTTACAAACCTTGCTGCGTATGGCTTTAACAACAGCAATCATATTATTGAAGGTGGAGGCTGGGAAATGAAACCATTTAAAAAGACTTCCTTTTACGGACAATTTATGTATGATGGCTCTTATTTAGGTAAAGCTAATTTGGGTGTACAAGCAGGTTTAAAGTTGTTTGATGCGCTTCATATAAAAAATTTATACCTGCAGGGCGAGTATAATTATGTAAGTCAGCATGCATATCAAGATTATAACAATCCAGCGCAAAGTTATACGCAATACAATCAACTGCTTACAACACCAGCAGCTTTCAGCAATGAAATGGTTGGCTTAGCATCTTATACCTATAAAAAATTATTTATTCAGGTAAAAGAAAATTATTCATTTGGAAATAATATGTCGGCACAAAACCTAAGTTATTTCGATGCCAAATTTGGCTATATGATTAACCCAAGTTATAAAGCAAATATTGCCATCGGAACAACGTTTCGTACCTACGAAAACACATTATTGCCATCGAATCCGCAACAAATGCAATTGTTTTATATTAGCTTTAAAACATCTTTGTATAATATTTATTACGACTTTTAAATCATGAACGCACTCATACTCGCACTGGTTTTTGTAACCGCTTTTGTAGTGGTACTTTATGCTACGCCGTCTTTAATAAAAGTAGCTATACTAAAACGTTTGTTTGATGAACCAGGAAATCGTAAAATACACACGCGCGTTGTGCCAACCATTGGAGGTATTATTATTTTTGCAGCTACTTTATTTTCTTACAGCCTTTGGTTTGAACTTGATTTCTCGAAAATTAGAAATATGTATGATCTATCGCAGGTTTATCAATACGTGCGCGAGTTTAAATTAATTGTAGCCACTATGTTGATGTTGTTTTTTATTGGAATAAAAGATGACATTATTGGGACTGCGCCTATCAAAAAACTAATTGCACAAATGCTTACAGCACTAATTTTAGTTTTAGTAGGTAACATACGCATTACAGGCTTGCACGGCATTTTAGAAGTAAACGAAATACCATATTGGGCGAGCGTGTTTTTATCATTGTTTACGTTTATTGTAGTTATCAACGCATTTAATTTAATTGATGGCGTTGATGGTTTGGCTGCGGGTGTTGGTTTTATTGGTTGCATGGCATTTGGCACATGGTTTGTTTGTGCTAACGATGTTATTTTAGCGTCGCTTGCTTTTGCATTAGGTGGTTCTCTTTTAGGCTTCTTAGTTTTCAATTTTTCTCCAGCTAAAATATTTATGGGCGATTCTGGTTCACTAACCATAGGTCTAATTATTTGTGTATTAGGTATTAAATTAATAGAATACCCTGTCGATAAATTAGATGGCATATTACCTTACTTATCTAAACCCGTTTTTGTGATAGCCGTTTTAATTTATCCATTAGCTGATACCTTGCGCGTATTTACTATGCGTGCCATTGCAGGTGTATCACCGTTTTCGGCAGATAGAAATCATCTACATCACCGCTTTATTGACATTGGTTTCGGTCATCGTAAAACGGTTATTAGTGTTTATATATTTAATATAGTTGCTATTGGCATTGCGGTAGGTTGCAGTCAGCTTAACCCTAGTGTGGCCATGGTAGCTGTAGTTTTATTTGCCGCTATTTGTATGATTGTTTTACAACTGGTTCATAAGTCAACGCAAAAAAAATTACCTTCTGAAAACTAAATTATACATATTATTTTTTTTAATCAGTTTATCTATGGTATCGCAAAACGATGCGCAGCAAACCTTTTTAAATACTGATTTGAATAATTTAATTGATGCGTATTACATCAAATATCCTACAGAAACGTTTCACTCTTCTATGAAACCTTACATTGGTTTTGGCATTAAAGAAGTTTCTGATACAGCATTTCACATCAATAATTATAAAGTGAAAAATCAATTTATGCGTAATGATTTTCATTCTGATCCGAAGTATAAAAACAAATTTGCGCTGCAGGTGCTTCCGCAATTAGATGAACAAGTAGGTTATGATGGTGCGGCTAAAAGAACGGTAAACGAATTATCGGGCGGAGCGTATGTGCGTTTAGATATTAATTCTAATTTCTCTGCAAATATTACTGCCATTGGTGGACAAGTATCGTATCCAAGTTTTACAGATACGGTTACGTCAAAATATAAAATCATTCCTGGACTTGGAAGAGCACACGGAAGCAATGGTGTTTATACATTTACCAATTTTACAGGAAGTATTTCATATTCTCCCATAAAAAATTTAAATTTTCAAGTAGGAAAAGATAAAATGTTTATTGGCGATGGGTATCGTTCGTTGCTATTATCGGATGTAGCTAACAGTTATCCGTTTTTAAAAACGACGATAAATATTTGGCATTTACAATATAGTTTTTGGTACAGCATGCTTCAAGATGTTTATTCCACAAACGGCATTCGTCAAAACGCACTCAAACGTTATGGAACGTTTCACTATTTAAGTTGGAATGTAACTAAGAACTTTAACTTTTCTTTTTTTGAAACTGAAATTTTTCAGGGAACAGATAGCATAAGGCACCGTAACTTCGATCCGAATTATTTAAATCCGTTAATTTTTTATCGTCCGGTAGAATATTCATTGGGTTCTGGAGACAACGCCCTTATTGGGTTTAACACATCTTTAAAATTAGCGCATCACATTAAATTATACGGACAAGTAATTTTAGATGAATTTAATCTTACCTACATAAAACAACATAATGGTTGGTGGGCAAACAAACAAGGTTTTCAGTTAGGCGGAAAATATGTAGATGCTTTTGGTGTAAAAAATCTTTCCATTCAAGCAGAATATAATTGGGTTAGGCCTTATACATACTCCCACGCGAGTGAGCAACAAAATTATTCGCAATTCAATCAACCTTTGGCAGATCCGTTTGGTGCTAATTTTTCCGAATTTCTTGGCTTCGTTTCTTACAAACACAAAAACTGGCAAATAGATATTAAAGGTATGTTTACCATGGTTGGCAGAGATACGAGCGGCAGGGGGACAAGTGATGTTGGGCAAAATATTTTTATAAGTTATGATTTACACAATAATAATTTTGGAAACTTTGTTGGACAAGGTGTAAAGTATAATATTATGCAAGGCGAATTTAAGTTTACCTATTTTTTAATTAGAGGTTTAAATTTACGTTTAGAGGCCGGCGTAATTGAACGTTACACACAGGCAGCCTCTGTTGGTTATTCGGCTGCTACGCCTTATGTGTATGCCGGTATTAAAACATCTATGTATAATTTTTATAGAGATTATTAATTTTGTAGCTTTGCCTAACATGAAACAAGTAACCATAAGCATTCCCGATAGTTTTTATGAAACTTTTGTAGATTTTTTAAAACACATTCCTGATGCAAAAATAAAAGAGGAAGATGCTGTGGTTATTCCGGAGTGGCAAAAAAAGGAAACCTTACACCGCATTAAAACAAGCAGTAAAAGCGATTATATAGAATGGGGAAAGGCAAAAAAACAATTGAAATTTAAGACCAAATAAATGGCTTTTAAAATTGTAGTTGAGCCCAGAGCCTTAGCTGATATTCAACAAGCAATAGATTATTACGATAAACAGCAGGTAGGCTTAGGC
>JBDTJJ010000396.1:0-4618 GCA_039935895.1 Bacteroidia bacterium
CCGTCATTATGTTTACCGCACATTACGATCACTTGGGTATGATGGGCAGCAAAACGTATTTTCCGGGTGCTAACGATAATGCCAGCGGAGTAAGTATGCTTTTAAATTTGGTAAAATATTACACTAAAAATCCACCAAAATATAAAACCGTATTTGTGTTTTTTGCAGGCGAAGAAGCCGGTTTATTAGGTTCTAAATATTTCACAGAAAATCCTCCTTTCGAGTTAAGTAAAATAAAATTCCTCATCAATTTAGATTTGCTTGGTACCGGCGATGAAGGCATTACCGTAGTAAATGCAACCGTGTTTAAATCTCAATTCGAATTACTAAAAAAAATAAATGCCGAAAAAAATTACTTGCCGTTGGTAAAACCTCGCGACAAAGCTCATAATAGCGATCATTATTGGTTTACCGAAAGAGGAGTGCCTTCATTTTTTATTTACACCATGGGCGGCATCAAGGCCTATCACGATGTGTATGATGTTTCTAAAACATTACCACTTACAAAATACAAAGCCGTTTTTAATTTACTAACCGATTTTATTAAACTTAATTAATTTTTTTGGCGTTCCGGTTGATTACAACCGTCGGGCTTTACGCTTCAAGTTTTTGGATTACCAAAAAGCTTTTCACTGCAATCCCTAACGCAAATACTACTACATCTTATGCTTAATTTAAATAAGTAAACGAGCTATAAAATAAATTAGTGTTAAGGATAAAACTAAAGGTTTTGGTTTGGATTTTTTTTGCGGAAGAAATCTGCTGCGTAAACAAGTTCAAGCAGCTCTTTATTATCGGTTGTAAGAATGGTGTTTTTATCGCCTTCCCACCATTTTTTGCCATTATATAAAAACACTACATGTTCGCCAATTTGCACCACCGAGTTCATATCGTGGGTAATAACAACGGTTGTCATGTTAAATTCTACGGTAAGCTCGTGTATTAATTCATCAATAATAATAGATGTTTTAGGGTCTAAACCCGAGTTAGGTTCATCGCAAAACAAATATTTGGGGTTGCTAGATATAGCTCTTGCTAAGGCCGCACGTTTTTTCATTCCACCACTAAGCTCGGCAGGGTATAAGTTGTTTCTATCATTTAAGCGCACTTTTCCTAAACAAAAGTTTACACGATCTTTAATTTCGCTATCAGAAAAATTGCTAAACATTTTTAATGGAAACGCAATGTTTTCTTCTATCGTCATGCTATCAAATAGAGCACCACCCTGAAATAGCATTCCAATATCTTTTCTGAAATTTTGTTTATCTTTTTCATTTAGCTCTGTAAAAACAACATCGTCGTAAATAATTTGTCCGCTATCTACGGTATGCAAACCTATCATCATTTTTAGTGTAGTAGTTTTACCCGAGCCGCTTTCTCCAATAATTAAATTGGTTTTTCCGGCTTGCAGCGTAAACGAAACATCATCAATAACTTTTACGCCATTAAACGATTTTGATATGTTTTTAATCTGAATCACTAATGCTTAAAGACTATTTTAGTGATGAAAAAATTAGCTAATAATATAAGAATACTGCCATAAACTACGGCGCGTGTGCTTGAGCGACCAACCTCTAAAGCACCACCTTCGGTATAATAACCTTGGTAAGCTGCAACCGACGTAATGATGCCGCCAAATACGGCTGTTTTAAAAAACGCGTAACTTAATTTCCATGGCTCAAAAAAGGCTTGTATGCCAAAAATATATTCGTAAGATGAGCAGGCTCCAGTGGCAACTCCCATTATATAGCCACCTAAAATGCCTAAAAACATACTAATGGCAATCAAAAACGGATTGATAAAAATGCCTGCCAAAAACTTCGGCATAATTAAAAAAGAAGCCGAGTTTACGCCCATAATTTCTAGCGCATCTATTTGTTCGCTTATGCGCATAGAACCAATTTCTGACGCAATATTACCGCCCACTTTACCCGCTAAAATTAAACTAATAATAGTTGGCGAAAATTCTAATATCATAGATTCTCGGGTGGTAAAGCCAATGGCATACAACGGTATTAACGGACTGGTTAAGCTGTACGCAGCCTGTATGGTAATTACACCGCCCATAAAAAAGCTGATAATGGTTATTAAACCTAATGAGCTTACCCCAATATTATCTACTTCAAAAAAGAATTGTTTAGCATAAACCTTAAACTTTTCGGGTTTAGCCAAGGCGCGTTTCATTAGTATAAAATACCTGCCTATGTGATATAAAAAGCGCATAATCTGTTTGCGAAGATACAAGATTTTATGTTTTACGATAACATAATTTATTGTTTTGGATATTCTATTCGCACGTGATACATATTCATTAAACGTTTTTTAAATATTTTTTTAAGAAGCGTTAAATCTCTCAGCGTTAAATCAGAGTTGATAAGCTGATTTTCATCCATTTTTAACTTAAAGATACGTTCTACCAAATCATCAATAGTAAACGCATCGTAAGTCTTTAAACTTCGAGAAGATGCTTCAACACTATCTGCCAGCATTAATACCGCAGTTTCTTTACTAAACGGAATTGGACCTGGGTATCGAAATAATTTTTCGTCTGCCTTAGCATTTGGATTTTCTTCAATGTGTTTATAATAAAAATAAGCAACTAATGTGGTGCCATGATGTGTGCGAATAAAATCGATGATCTGTTCGGGCAATCTGTTTTTATGCGCCATTTCAATACCATGTATAACATGATTCATAATAATTTTCGCACTTTCTGGATAAGATAAATCTTCGTGTGGATTTGTTTTTGATGATTGATTTTCGGTAAAAAAATACGGATTGTATAATTTTCCAATATCATGATACATAGCTCCTGTGCGCACTAACAAAGCTTTACCGCCAACCAAGTCTATCGCTTCCTCTGCCATGTTAGCTACTTGCAAACTGTGCTGAAATGTTCCGGGTGCATCGGTTGATAATTGCTTTAGTAAGGGATTGCTACTTATATCGTTTAATTCCAGCAAGGTAAAATCTGATATAAAACCAAATAGTTTTTCGAACACATATATTAATGGATAGGCTACCAACAAACCTGCTGCTGCAAATAAAAATGGATAGCAAGCTGTGAAATTTATTCCCTCATAATTTGACGCATTTAATGCAAAAAAACTAAAAACGCTAATGGTTAAAGTAACTACCGCTGTAATTAAAAGTTGAGAACGACGCACTAAATTAGCCACACTAAAAATAGCACCAACGCCGCTTAAAAGTTCGATAAAAAGGAAATTAAATTTTTGTTCGACTGCAAACATGGCGCAAAGCAATACAATGTTTAAATGAACGAATAGAGCGGTGCGTGTATCAAAAAAAGTGCGGATAATGACAGGTGCTATGGCAAACGGAATAGCGTAAATACTTATCATTGGATTTTTTACAGCCAAAGCGCATGATAATACAAATAGACAAATCAATAAAAAAATAAAACTGATGCGTGTATTATGAGAAAAAATGCCTGTGCGAAATAAACCTAAAAACAAAAATACCATTAGTAAACACAAGCCAACGTAAATTATTTTCCCGCTAATGGATATTAATGAGTTGTTGGTTTTATAATCTTGCTTATTTAATTCTTTTTGTAAAGATTGCAGTATAGCAGCGCTTTCTGGCGTTACAACCTGTCCGCGGTTTATTATGGTTTGCCCTTTTAGCTGTTTATCTTTTATAGCAATTACATCATTTAATTGCTGCTGCGAATTTTGAGTGGTTATTTTTTTATTGAACGTTAACGTATGCGTTAAATAGTTTTCTGAAATTTCTATTAAGTAGTTGGCAGTAATCGCATCAAAATTATTTTTAAGATTTTTAACCAAAAAGCTATCTGCCTGAGATAAAGTGTAAAAATCTTTTAAGTGAGCTTCAACGACTGTTTTATTTTTCTCGACTAATATTTTTGGATTGCTTGAAATGTTTGCTACATCAGGCAATTCGATGATATTTCTCTGCGTTAACGAATTAAAAATAGTGGCACAAACTTCTTGCTCGTGTTTAGTCAGTTTATTGTATTGAAAAAAGGATTGAATGTTTTTCTGAAAGACAGAATCGTTTGCCAAATAATATAATTCTACATTTTGTTTGATGTTATTTTGTTCCGATAAAACATCAGCATCAGTTTTATAAACCGCAAAATCAAACGGAGCTGTTAAATCTTCGTTTTGCCAAGGCTTACCTAATTCATACGAAATGGAAGACGCGTTTGGCGCAGGTAGCAGCCACACAATAAAAAACAGACTACATAAAAAAACGCTTAGTTTAAACCATAAGCCATGCTTGTTGCGCAGGTAATCAAACAAACGATTCATTTATTTTATAACAGCAGGTGGTTGCATTATCGTGCCGCATTGTTTGCAGGTACGTAAATCTTGATTAGAATAAAATTTTTCAAACACACCCTGAAATTGGTTCGTTATATCTGTCAGGTTAAAATATTCTTCGTATAATTTATGGTTACAACTTTCGCAAAACCAAAGCAAACCATCTTTTTCATTTTCACGGCGGCGACGTTCAATAACCAAACCAATAGTGTTTGCTGGTCGTTTAGGATTATGCGGCACTTTTGGCGGAAGCAAAAATATATCGCCTTCTTTTATGGGTACGTTAACGGCTTTACCATCTTCTTGTA
>JBDTJJ010000397.1:0-3091 GCA_039935895.1 Bacteroidia bacterium
TCTTGAAAGAGAAGGAACTTTAATAGTTAATGGTCTTTCTCCTTTGTTAGAGTTTTCTAAAACAATGTTGTATTCAATTCTGCCATCAGCACCAAGTTCTTTGCGCGTAACTTTTTTAAGAAGGGTAATGTAATGCTCTTCTAACCAATCGTAAAAAAATTGCGAAGGCACCTGAATGGTTAAAACTTTGTCTTGCAGTTTAATTGCTTTAATAGGTTCGAACCATGTTTTAAAGTTCTGCGGGTTTACGTTGTCTTTTATAACATCGAGGCAATTGTTCCAAACAGAGTCGGCAGTTTTTTTGTCCATATTCAATTTCAATTTATTTAATGTAGTATATATAATGTTGTTTTAACGCTCTATTCACATTCATTTGTTTGTAACAAAACCTTACATTCAAACGAGCTAACAAATAAATACTAAAAATTCAGTAAAAAAAAATTTATTAGCACTTGTTTTTATTATTTTTTTTTCAATTGAAAATTATGTAAAAAATATTTCGCCACTTGATTTATTTTGATTATACATGTTAGGTTTTTATATTTTTTGTTTTAATTCCTGCCAAGTAAACCCCTGTAATGATAAGACTTCCTGAGAAAAACTTGAGAAAACTAATTTCATCTTTTTTTAGGAGTAATGCAAATAAAATAGCTAAAAAAGGTTGTAAATAAATGTATGCGCTTACAGTTGAGGGACTTAAAGTTTTTAATGCAAAAAGATTTAGCAAATAAGCCAAAAAAGTTGTACCTACAACAACAAAAAACAATGCAAACCATGCTTGAGATGTAAATTGGTTGAAATCAAGTTTTTGCAAATCATTTATAGAAAATGGAAAGACTAAAAATAATCCAAACAGAAAAATCCATTTCATTACTGTAACTGTTTTATATAATTTCATATAAGGTTTTGCCAGCACAATAAATAAAGCCCACGAGCAAGCGTTAATTAAAGTCAGCATATCGCCAAAAGCAGTTTGGTTATTTATTTGAAACGATTTACCATTACTCAATAATAATGTAAGCGCGCCGCCAATACCTAAGGCCAGTCCGATAACTTTTAAAATAGAAACTCGTTCTTTTAACATGATAAGCGTAAAAATGGTAACCACAATTGGGTTTATTGTCATTATAATAGCCGAGTTTATTGGTCGTGATAAATGCAGGCCATATATAAAGCAAAGCTGATTACAGGCTACACCAAAAACGGCCAGCATCATAAATTTTATTAAGTGTGGAGTTTGTACTTTTTCTTTTTCAGAAAAAAAAGATAGCATCCAAAATAAAAAACACGCACCGCTTACACGCATAAATACCAAACCAGCCGGACCAATAAAGTTGGGCATCAAGCCTTTGGCAATGCTATAATTTAAGGCGTAAATTATTTGTGCGACAAATAAAGAAATGTATGCTTTTTTAGATTCGTTCATATTGGTGCTAATGTATAAATTAAATTAACGAAGTTTGTAAACGTAAATGATTATTACCGATCAATTAAATAGAACCGTTGAATTTAATTTCCCGCCTAAGAAAATAATTTCGTTAGTGCCTTCGCAAAGCGAATTATTGTGGGATTTAGATTTAAAAACCGAATTAGTTGGCATTAGCAAGTTTTGCATTCATCCAACAGAAATGTTTCAATCGGTTAAAAGAATTGGCGGAACGAAAACTATTAAGATTGATGAAATAAAAAAGCTCAATCCAGATTTAATTATTGCCAACAAAGAAGAAAACCAGCAAGAACAAATTGAAGAACTTTGTAAACTATTTCCGGTTTATATAAGCGATATATATAATGTGCAAGATGCTTTGCAAATGATTGAACAAGTTGGTTTAATTACCGATAGAAAAAATCAATCACAAGACATTTCAAATTCTATAAAAGAGAAATACAATCAATTTATTTCGACTTCAAAATTAATTCACGAAAAAAAAGTTGCTTATTTAATTTGGAAAAACCCATATATGGCGGCAGGCTCAAATACGTTTATTACAAACATGTTGCACAATTGCGGTTTTGTAAATGTATTTGCCAATCACATAAATCGTTATCCGGAAATAAATATAGAAGAATTAAAAACTCAAAATCCGGGCTATATATTTTTATCATCTGAACCTTATCCTTTTAAAGAAAAACATATTTTAGAATTACAAAGTCATCTTCCAAAAACAAAAATTTTATTGGTAGATGGTGAAATGTTTAGCTGGTACGGTTCTCGTTTATTATACGCTTTCGATTATTTTAAAGAATTAATAAAAAATCTAACGTAAAATAAGGTTTTGTACCTTTGCAGTATGGAAATTAAATTAGATACAATTGAAAGTGCTATTGACGATATTAAAGCCGGCAAATTAGTTATTGTAGTAGATGATGAAGATCGTGAAAATGAAGGTGATTTTATTACTGCCGCACGCAACGTAACACCCGAAATTATAAACTTTATGGCCACGCATGGTCGTGGTTTAATTTGCGCACCCATTAGCGGAGAACTTGCCAATAAACTTGGTTTAGAAATGATGGTTAGCAGCAATTCATCTTTACACGAAACACCTTTTACTGTTTCTATCGATTTACTTGGAAACGGCTGCACAACAGGTATTTCTGCTTCCGATAGAGCTAAAACTGTACAAGCACTTATTAATCCAAATACAAAACCCGAAGAATTTGGTAAACCCGGACATATTTTCCCTCTAAAAGCAAAAAAAGGCGGCGTACTTCGTCGTATTGGCCATACCGAAGCAACGGTAGATTTAGCTGAACTTGCAGGTTTTGAACCTTGCGGTGTGTTGGTTGAAATTATGAACGAAGATGGCACCATGGCGCGCCTGCCAGATTTGGTTAAGGTTAGAGAAAAATTCAACCTTAAAATTATCAGCATAAAAGATTTAATTGCGTATCGTTTACAAAAAGAAAGCATTATACAAAAAGAAGTTGAAGTTGAATTGCCTACGCAATGGGGCAATTTTAAATTAGCAGCTTATAAACAAACCACAACCGGACAAGAACATTTAGCCATATATAAAGGCGAGTGGCAAAAAGATGAACCTGTTTTAGTACGTGTGCATTCATCGTGCGTAACCGGCGATATTTTTGG
>JBDTJJ010000398.1:0-3347 GCA_039935895.1 Bacteroidia bacterium
GAACTTATTTTTCCATCCGTAAATTTGGCTTCTTTGCCCATACCCGATAATGCGTAAGGATAGCCAATAGTAAATACCGTTGCACCTACATCAACACCGCCACTTTCTTTAAAAGAATAATTTATATCTGTTAACGGCTTAAAGTTATCATCGCTAATTTTAAGAATAGCCACATCATTATCTTCATCTTTTTGCACAAGCGTTGCGTTGTATGTTTTTGAAACGCCTGCGTTATTAATTTCAATCAATACTTTATTAGCGCCATCTACCACGTGGTAGTTAGTTAAAACGTACCCGCTTTTAGAAAAAATTAAACCCGAACCTGTTGCCTTAACATCTAAATCTGCATTAGATGTGGTAACACCGGCTGATTTAAAATCAATTTCTTTATAAATAAGTTTATTAATATCAACTGCGGTTTTACCGCTGACTACAACACCAATGTTACTTCCAAAATTTTTGGTCCTATCTGCGGTATATTGTATTTCTCCGTTTATAGAATAAATATTTTTTTCTCCGTTGCTAATAATTTTAATATTGTTAACGAGTTTCTTTTTAATATCTCCAGAAAACATATTATTAGCAGTAACAGAACTTACTCCTTCGTAAACAAAGCCAATGTAAAAAGATGATGATGTAATTAAAAAATAGTTGTAATTCTGCCAATCTTTAAAGCCAAAAATTAATCCAACTTTAGACCCATCTTTTAATTTTTCTAAATTTACTTCAGCTTCTAAAGTAAACTCTTGTGCATTGGTTGGTAAACTAATATAACGCGCTGTTCCATCAGCAACATAAGACGTAAGTTCTAAAACACCATTACTTATTTTAGAGGATGTTTTATCGCTGGTGTATAAATCCCAATCGTTATTGTTGTTGTCAAAATCTTCTTCAAAAATGCGGCTGATTTGTCCGTCTTCGTTATACTCTTTATACCTTCCGTTAGCAATTTGCCCATTGGTATATTCCATTTCTTTCCAAAGTTTACCACTTTCGTAATAATATTGAGAAGTACCGGTTTCTAAACCTTTTTCATCAAAACTGCGGACAAATTTTTTGTTTCCATTTTTATAATACCAAGTACAAATGCCTGTAAAAACATCTAAATTTTCATCGTTATGCGGCGTTAGTATTTTCCCTTCAAAATAAACACCGTTGCCATTTACGTAAAACGATTTGTAATCATTGCCTTCTACTAATTGCCTGTAATAATAACGAGATTGATCTTGATCAGTTGCCTTGCCTGCTTTATCAAAATAAACTTTGGCATTATTGTTTTGAGAAAAACTTACCTGAAAAATTAAAAGCAAAAAAATGCTTGCTAAAATATTTTTAAACATATAAAAAGAGTTAATTATTATTTTTAAATATAAAGTTTATTTACGAATATTCAATCGCTAAAACTCACAATTTTTTGGCGTGCGCGCAAAAGCAATCACATCGCGTATGTTGCCCATGCCGGTTACAAATAGCACAAGGCGCTCAAAGCCAAGGCCAAAGCCTGCATGCGGACAAGCACCAAATTTTCTAGTATCTAAATACCAATACATTTCTTCGGTAGGGATGTGCATTTCTTTCATGCGCTCAACTAATTTATCATAACGCTCTTCGCGCTGAGAACCACCAATAATTTCGCCAATGCCTGGAAACAAAACATCCATTGCTCTAACTGTTTTTCCGTCGTCATTTTGGCGCATATAAAACGCTTTAATTTCTTTAGGATAATCGGTTAAAATAACGGGTTTTTTAAAATGCTTTTCTACTAAATAACGCTCGTGTTCGCTTTGCAAATCGGCGCCCCATTTATCAATTAAATAATTAAATTTTTTCTTTTTGTTGTGATTGCTTTCGCGTAAAATTTCAAAAGCTTCCGTATAGGTAATTCTTTCGAAATTATTTTCTACACAAAATTTTAATTTATCTAACAAACTCATTTCAGCGCGTTCTAACTGAGGTTTTTGCTTATCTTCTTCTGTCTGGCGATCGCTTAAAAAAGCAATATCATCTGCACATTTTTCAAGCGCTTCTTTAATAACATACTGCAACATTTCTTGCGCTAAATCCATGTTATCATTCAAATCAAAAAAAGCAGCTTCGGGTTCAATCATCCAAAACTCAGCTAAATGCCTGCCGGTATTAGAATTTTCGGCACGAAACGTTGGCCCAAACGTGTAAACTTCACTTAAAGCCATAGCAGCTAACTCGCCTTCTAACTGACCAGATACGGTAAGGTTGGTGCTTTTTCCAAAAAAATCTTGCGAAAAATCAATTTCACCATTTTCAGTTTTTGGAGGATTATTCATATCTAATGTGGTAACACGAAACATTTGTCCGGCGCCTTCAGCATCGCTTGCCGTAATAATTGGCGTGTGCAAATACACAAAACCTTTCTCTTGAAAAAATTTATGAATGGCATAAGCCAGCGTATTTCTAACTCTAAAAACAGCGCTAAATGTACTTGTACGAAAACGCAAATGTGCAATTTCGCGTAAAAATTCTAAGCTATGTTTTTTTGGCTGAAGTGGGTATTGCTCAGGGTCGCTATCACCTAAAATTTCTAACTCGGTTACTTTAAGCTCGTATTTTTGTCCCTTACCTTGCGACGGAATAATGTTTCCAAGCGCACTGATACAAGCTCCGGTGGTAATTCGTTTTAAAATATCTTCGGGCGTATTGGCAAAATCAACTACTAATTGTAAGTTATTTATAGTTGAGCCGTCGTTTAACGCAATAAATTGATTGTTGCGAAATGTACGCACCCAGCCTTTTACGCAAGCTTGATAATCGTGTTTATCATCCGATAAAATGGCATTAATTTTTGTTCTTTTCATAAGGGAATTTTACGGGTAGCAAAATTAGCAGAATTGTGCGATGTTACTAAATAAAAAAAGCCGACTTAACTAGTCGACTTTTTAAAAAGATTGTAATAATTAATTATGGGCAACCAAAACCACCTGTAAGTGTGTAAGAAGCTGGTGTTGTACCTGTAATATTAACAAAGGTAGCTACGTTTTTACCATTAGTTACCGTTATTAAAACACTACCACCAGTAGCAAAATTACCATTATAAGAAACTAAAACCTGACCAGCTGTTGGTGCATTTGGTACTACATTATAAGAACCTAAAGAAGGTGATCCTGAAAAAGATAGCGATATGTTACCAATTAGTGTGTTGTTGCAAGCGCCATTCATAGTGTTTGTACCACAGGTTGAACTTGTAATAGTACCTGTTGCCGGACCTGAAGAAGTTGTTAACGTTACCGTAGCTGCGCTAGTGGTAGTTGTGTTGGTTGGTGTTGTTGAGCCTGTTGTGCCGGCAGTAGTAGCTCCACTTGTTGTGTTAGTAT
>JBDTJJ010000399.1:0-4160 GCA_039935895.1 Bacteroidia bacterium
AGCCGATACGCCTTTTAAAATACCACCCACACCATTGGGCGCAAAGGGATTCCAATTTTTTGTATCTACATAAAAAACACCCACTGCAATCACCAATAAAATAATACAAAGCTTAACTACCACCATTAAGTTACTGGCGTTTTTAGATTCTTTCATGCCACGATACACCAAAGCCGTGATGGCAATGATGATAAAGAGATCAGGCAAATCTGCAATAAAATGTAAACCTCCAATAGCAGGTGAGGTTGTCCATGCCGTGTAAGCAGCTTGTACCGATGTATCTAAATTTTCGAACGCTTTGCCGCTTTGCATTAATTTGGTTGCCTCGTTAAAACCTTTAGAAGCACTGAGGTAATCCATCTGTATCCATTGGGGAAGATGCACGCCCATGCTTTGCAGGAGTCCGGTAAAATAATCGCTCCACGAAATAGCCACAGTAATATTACCAATGGCATATTCCATAATTAAAGCCCAACCAATTATCCACGCAATTAATTCGCCAAAGGCAACATACGAATACGTATACGCACTGCCCGATACAGGAACCATAGAAGCAAATTCGGCATACGCAAAAGCAGCAAAGCCACAAGCAATGGCTGTAAATAAAAACAGGAATATAACGGCAGGACCGCCATCTGCACTAGCTTTACCAATGGTGCTAAAAATACCAGCACCAACAATGGCAGCAATACCAAAAGCGGTTAAATCTTTTACGCCTAAATGTCTGCCTAAAGCACCGTGCCCGCCTTCGGCACCATTTTTTTCTACTTGTTTTAAAATATCGGTAACCGATTTTTTACGAAAGAGCTGATTGAGGTTCATAAAACAAAAATAGAAATTATGGTTTAGGTTTAACGTATATATTTAGTTATTATGATGTTAAAGAATAATGCTGGATTTTTGTCACTTCGAGCGAAGTCGAGAAGCATTTGCGCTTTGTCTTTTTTTGTGTTGTTCTCGACTACGCTCGAACTAACAGCATCTATAATATCCCTAATATTCTTCTGCAAAAATCATGTTTAAATTATTGCCTTTGTTGTTTTTTAAAAGGTGATGTGTGTTTTGTGAAAAGCCATTTCAACTTTTGCTCATCAATAATAAGAATGCCGCACATAAGTAAAAAAGGCATAATAGGTACTTTGTAACGAACGATAGCGCCTGCTACCGGTGTGGTGTAACCAATGAGTAGTAATATAATGAGACAAATAAATAAACATAAAGCGAACATATTTCTATCGTACGTTTGTTTTTTAAACCACACGCAAACGATTAGAAATAGTAATACAAAAGCGTTTTCGAGTGCTGAAAATTTTTCTAAAAAAGATTTAGAGGATAACAGACTTGGTTTACATAAACTATTGTAAAGTGCCATTGGTGCGGTTTTTATGAGTGAGAAAACAGTGGGCTCTAACTTTGAAATATGGATGGTGCTGCCTGCAATGGGTAAATCCCACACTAAATGGTAACTCGCTGTATCGGTACTGTTAGTAGTGTAAAGCGTATCGTTTAAATCGGCATTTGTCCAATACATATAGCTGCTTCCTGTTTTTATTTTGAAATTAGTTTTTGAAAGCGTATCTAAAAATATTTTTTTATCTGGCGCAATGCGTACAAAAAATTTATCGTTCTGAATAAATACACCTCCTTTAGAAACGTTGATGAAATCACGTTGTTTAAATGAAAAAGTTTCCAATAAATTATCTTCTAAAAAAGAATTTGAAACTAATAACCCCAAGAAAAAAGCGACGACATAAAATGCAGCATAAAATAAAATAGGACGAGTCAGTTTAAATCTATTAACGCAATAAAAGCAAAGCAAGGCAGGAGCAACTGCTAAAAGCAAGTAATTTTTATTAATGAGTATTAACCATGACGCAATAAAAAGACAAATGATATTGAGTACAATGTTTTTTTTAATTATGAATACATTAAAAAATGAATAGAATAAAAAGCCCAACGCAAAAAGTAAAACACCTTCTTTTAAAACACCCGAACTCCAAAACACAACGGTCGGAATTAAAAATAAAGCGGCAAATAAAAGTTTTTCTTTATTAATAAAGTACGAAGTAAAGGTTTTGTAAAGAGCGGTTAAACCTAAGAAACAAATAAAGCACATAAAAATGGTGTGTACATAAAAATTGCCAAAGGAAAACAACATAATAAACGCATTGAAACGAATGATGGTGTGATTATCATTATACGTACCAAAATCGTAATGACGAAACCAATGATTCATGTGGTTGTAATAAGTCTCGTTAAAATAATCGGTATCGTTACCAATGCCGCTTAGCATTTTTAGGTAATCAATATAATGATGGTTATTTACCGATGAGAACATAATTTTTGCATCGTCGAAATACTTAAAAATATCGGCGGTTTGTCGGTCGGGGTAGTAATGCGTGTAAATCCAAGTGAGGAAAAAACCCGCTATAATTTTCAATAAAAAAACACCAGTAAAAGCAATTCGATGAACAGATTTATCTCTAAAAAAAGGCAGCGTAAAAATTAACGCGCAAAAAATAAGTATATAAACTATGGGTAAGATCATTTGCTTTTTGGTTGATAGAGATTATCAAATTTAATTTCCATGATGTTTTCAGGATTAGCACTTACGTTGAAGCCAAACTGTTTATATAAACCGTGCGCATCTTTCGTGCGTAATGAAAACACGCGTAAACCTTGCAGTTTTGGGTGATCCATAATATGTTGCATTAAAATCTTAGATAAATTTTTACCCCGATGGGCTTCCAAAATAAATACATCTGCTAGGTAAGCAAAAATGGCATGATCGGTTATTACACGTGCGAAACCAATTTGTTCATCGCTAAAATAAACACCAAAACAAAAAGAATTTTCAATGCTTCGCTCAACAACCTCTAACGGAATATGTTTTGCCCAATAACTTTCTTCGGTAAGATATTGATGGATAACGTTTAGTTGCAATTTATTTTTATCGGTAGAAATGGTGTACCTAACAGGAAGCTTAAACATGCTACAAACTTGAAACTAAAGCAATATATTTTCCGTTTTCGCTGATAGTAAAGCGGGTTATTTTTTTTGCGCCGTAAGAAGAAAAATCTGCCAGCTCAACCCAAACTTTAGTGTCTTTACTGTATCTAAATAATTTTCCATCTTCAGATTTTAATAAGCCTAAAACCGGATGCCAGTTATAATCTTGATTAGTTGCTTTAGTATCAATAGCAAACTCAGTTGCTTTTTTTGTGCGAGTATCAAATAGATAAACGGTGTTTTGTTTTTCGCTATGTATCACATAAAAAAAAGTAGTTGCGCTTACCTTTTTAAATGAACGTGTTGGATTATCACACAACCAAACATCTTGATTTGTCTTGGTATTTAAGGCGTGTAACGAATGTGGCGTAGTTAGTTTATAATATAAAATACTATCGTTGCCAAGCCAGGTATAATACCCAACCGAATCGGTTTGCTGACTAAGGCAATATTTGCTATCTCCTTTAGGTAATTTAAAAACCCAAACGCGTTGCATAGAATCTTCTTCAACCATAACGACAGAAAAATCTTTTTGATTGGCTAACAGGTTAGCGGAATACTCGCTGGTGTTGGTGATGCCTAAACGTTCTGTTTTTTTTGAATTAATGTTATAATCGCAAATATGTGTTTTGGTATCTGAGTTAGCATCGGCTGTAAATAAAACATCAGCATCTTTATTTATAAAGCAAGGCTGGTTGTTATAACCCTTATGACTGCTAATTTTTTCGGCCGATTTTACCTTTACTAAATTATTTTTAATTTCTACGTTAGCCAAAAACAATTCTGTTTCAGGCAATTGAGAAAATACTTTTAACGAGATAAATACTAATGCAATGCTGATTTTTTTCATGTACTAAATTTACAGAAAATTTTGTAGAATAAAAATGCTAATAATGTGCCTAATAAAGCCCCGCTAAATAAATCGAACGGATAATGAACGCCTAAATAAATGCGCGTGTAGCAAAAAATAAACGCCCATAAAAACAGACTAATTTTCATCCATTTTTTTTGTTTCGATTTTATTAAGAGAAAAATAAAAAATGCAACGGCAAATGCGTTTGTAGCGTGTGATGAAACATAGCCATATTGTCCGCCACGATATTCATTTACCACATAAATTTTGTCTTTTAACTCCATATTATGGGTTGGAC
>JBDTJJ010000400.1:0-6223 GCA_039935895.1 Bacteroidia bacterium
TATAATCTACCTGCTGCACCTAAAGTTCTCGATAAAATAAAAAAGAAAGCGCCTGTTTTTTGTGTGCTTCGTCCAAAGCGAGTTTCGAGGTAGGTGTAAATAGAAAGCAAATTCATTTTATAATAAAGGGGCAGCAAAATTTTGGCAATAATTACATAGCCAACTAAATACCCAAGCACTAATTGCATATAAGAAAATTGTGTATTAATTACATTGCCGGGTACAGAAATATACGTCACTCCACTTAGTGAATCGCCAAGCATACCAAAGGCCACCGCATACCATGGCGACGCTTTGTTACCAATAAAATACGTATTGGCATCACTTTTTCTGCCGGTTATGTAAGCAATTAGCAACAAGCCACCAAAATAGAGTGCAATACAAAGTAGTATAAATGCTGCCGACATATTACGAAGATGCCGTTTTTTAACACTTCTATTTTATTTGAGAATATTTTTTCTTCACATAAAATTGTTTAATAAATAAGCTAATAAAACACGCGTAAATTATGTATTTTTACTGTGTGGAATTACCCTCAAAACTTTTAGACAGCGCTGTAAACGAGTTTTCTCGCTTGCCCGGCGTTGGCCGTAAAACCGCCTTACGCTATGTATTACACTTGTTGCGTAACGAAAAAGATTCTTCACACAATTTGGCGCAATCTATTTTAAATATGCGCACGCAAATTAAATTTTGTACTAATTGTTATAACGTTTCCGATACCGAAATTTGCAGCATTTGTACAAATGGCATGCGCGATAAAAAAATTATTTGCGTAGTGCAAGATGTGCGCGATGTTATGGCTATAGAAAACACTGGCATGTATCGTGGCGTGTATCATGTATTGGGCGGTTTAATTTCTCCCATTGATGGCATTGGCCCGGCCGATTTATTTATTGATGCACTTTTAAAACGGATCACATCTAACGAAACAAACGAAATTATTTTTGCGCTAAGCGGCACAACCGAAGGCGATACAACTGCCTTTTATTTGTCGCGTAAATTGCAAACGCTTAATGTATCTATTTCAACTTTAGCGCGTGGTGTGCCTGTTGGCGATGAGTTGGAATATACCGATGAAGTTACTTTAGGAAGATCTTTACAAAATAGAGTTCCATATCAAAAAAATTAAGGTGTATCCTCAATATTAGAGTATAGAAATCTCCCGTAAATTATTTGTATTAATTTTAATACAAAAACGGAATTAAGCGCTTTGTTTTAGCTATATAATCTTGGTATTGGTTGCCAAATTGTTGCGTTAAAACTTTTTCTTCTACATTCATTCTCAAAACAAAAGTAATAAGTATCGGCACAAAAATTAAAGCCAAACTAAGCCAGTTATTTAAAGCAATTCCGTATCCAAAAAAAGAAAGCAAACAGCCTGTGTATGATGGATGCCTAAGCCATTTATAAAAACCGCTTTGCATAAGTTGGTGATTTTCTCTAATGGTTACATCAACCGTAAAAAATTTACCCAATTGTTTTATAGCTGTAAATCGAATAATAATGCCAACCATAATTATTCCTAGTCCAATATAAGAAAGATGATAGTTTAAAAGTATTGGACAGTACAAATTCATTGCAGTGAGAGTGCCTATAGTTGTGCATAAAGCAATGGTTAGCCAAAGAAAAAGCTCCGTTTTTTTATCGGTATTTTGTTTGTCGCTTGATTTGGAACGTACAAAACGATTTAAAACTATTTCAGATAAAATCCATACAAAATAGGTGGTGTAAAATAGATTGTCCATATATGCAAAGGTACTTTTTTTGGCAAATAATTTTTAACACAAAATATAAACTATGCCATAATAACTGCCTCCTAATTACTATCTTTGATGTATGCAAATTGTAAAAGGAGAAGGATTTATTCCCGGGCCGTTATTAGCCCATATTAATTCGCCGTCTGATTTAAAAAAACTTACCGAAGCACAGTTAGTACAACTGTGCGATGAACTTCGTCAATACATTATTGATTTAGTTTCGGTTAAGGGTGGTCATTTTGGCGCATCTTTAGGCGTGGTTGAGCTTACGGCTGCTTTACATTATGTTTTTAATACACCTTACGATCAGCTTGTTTGGGATGTTGGTCATCAAGCATACGGACATAAAATTTTAACCGGACGAAGAGATACTTTTCATACAAACCGTAAATACAAAGGCGTTAGCGGATTTCCAAAACGTACCGAAAGTGAGTATGATGCTTTTGGGGTTGGTCACTCTTCTACTTCTATTTCAGCCGCATTGGGCATGGCAGTTGCTTCCGATTATTTAGGTCAAAAAGATAAACATCATATTGCTGTTATTGGCGATGGTGCTATGACGGGCGGTATGGCCTTTGAAGGATTAAATCATGCAGGCTCATCACACGCAAATTTGTTGGTTGTGCTTAACGATAATTGCATGAGCATCGACCCGAACGTTGGTGCATTAAAAGAATATTTAACTGATATAACTACATCTCACACATACAACAATGTAAAAGATGAAGTATGGAAACAGCTTGGAAAACTAAGTAAGTTTGGTACAAGTGCACGCGATATTGTTTCTAAAGTGCAAGCGGCATTAAAAACGTCTTTGCTTAAACAAAGTAATCTATTTGAGTCTTTGAATTTTAGGTATTTTGGTCCGATTGACGGGCATGATGTTGTTCGATTAACACAAGTTTTAAATGATTTAAAAGATATTCCGGGTCCAAAAATTTTACACGTTCTTACAAAAAAAGGGAAAGGTTATAAATTTAGTGAAGAGGGGAATGAAACTGTTTGGCATTCGCCGGGCTTGTTTAATAAAGATACCGGAGAAATTATTAAAGTTACGCCAAAAGAACCTCAGCCTCCAAAGTATCAAGATGTTTTTGGTTACACTATTGTTGAGCTTGCTGAAAAGAATTCTAAAATTATGGGCGTTACTCCGGCTATGCCAAGTGGTTGCTCATTAAACTTGATGATGAAAGCTATGCCCGACAGAGCTTTTGATGTGGGCATTGCAGAACAACATGCAGTAACTTTTTCGGCAGGATTAGCCACGCAAGGATTAATTCCTTTTTGCAATATTTATTCGTCGTTTATGCAACGTGCTTACGACCAAGTTATACATGATGTGGCTATACAAAAACTGCACGTCGTTTTTTGTTTGGATAGAGGTGGTTTGGTTGGTGCTGATGGACCAACACACCATGGCACATTCGATTTAGCTTATTTTCGTTGCATACCAAATATGGTTGTTGCTGCGCCAATGAATGAACAAGAGTTGCGCAACCTAATGTACACTGCTCAGTTAGAAAAAAATGCGTTTCCCTTTAGCATTCGTTACCCAAGAGGAAACGGTGTTATGGTTGATTGGAAAACACCTTTCGAGGAAATTGAGATTGGTAAAGGAAGAAAAATTAAAGACGGAAAAGATGTGGCTATTCTTTCAATCGGGCATATTGGAAACACAGCGACTGAAGCAATTAAAATTATAGAAGAACAAAATATTAGTGCTGCGCATTACGATATGCGTTTTGTAAAACCATTGGACGAGCAACTATTACACGAAATTTTCTCGACACATAAAAAAGTAATTACCATTGAAGATGGTTGCTTGCAAGGTGGCTTTGGCAGCGCGATTATAGAATTTATGAGTGATCATAATTACACCGCACAAGTAAAACGTTTGGGCATTGCTGATGAATTTATAGAGCACGGAGAACCAAAAGAATTATATGATGAAGTTGGTTTATCGGCAAATGCTATTGCAGCAGAAGCCATTAAATTAATTTCTCCCGCTAAAAAAGTAATGGTTAGTTAAATGAAAAAAATACTTTTAATTGCTTCGTCATTTCTTTTATTGAACAACACTTTAAAAGCACAAAGCAACACCATCGATCATACGTTTAGACCCGTTATTTATGCTGCTATTGTTGGCTCTCAAGTTGATGGCGATACGTATGGTGGTTATAGCAAACCCGGCTTTATGTTAGGCGCAGGTATAAACCGTCAGCTATCTAAAATTTTTGAAGTAGAATTTGCTTTAACGTTTATACAAAAAGGTGCACGCCATAATTATAGTTTAGATTCCGCATCACGTAATAATCCGGCTAATCCATTTTATTTATCGCGTTTAAATTACTTGGAAATCCCTTTAGTATTTAGAGCAAACTACAAACGTTTTAGCGGCGAATTAGGTGCAGCAGCTGCTTACTTGATTCAAAATCCACCAAACGTACAAACTAATAATCCAACTTACGTTGATTACAAGTATAGAAATTTTGATTTCAGTTATATTGTTGGCGTTGGTTTTAAACTTAAACCGGCAGTAACACTTGGCTTTCGATTTGAATATTCTATTGTAACTATTCATCCTTATCTAACTTCATACGCAGGTGTTTTTCATGGCACGTTTCCACAAAACTTATTTAATAAGGGCTTATATAATAATTTAATACAAGTTTCTTTACGTTATCAAATACCAACCAAAGCAACCTCAAGCACAACTCCTGATGTACAATAAACCTATTAATATTGCAATAGCTATTACGGGCGCAAGCGGTGCTATCTATGCAAAAGTTTTATTAGATACATTAACGCAAAATAAAAATTTGGTTGGTAATGTGGCGGTTGTAATGAGTGATAATGCTAAATTTAATTGGCAGCTTGAATTAGACAATACAGATTATAAAAATTACCCTTTTAAATTTTATGATAAGAATGATTTTATGGCGCCGTTTGCATCAGGTTCATCGTCTTATCAGGCATTAATAATTTGTCCGTGTAGTATGGGTACACTGGGTAGAATAGCCACAGGTATTAGTAACGATTTAGTTACGCGCGCCGCAGATGTGATGCTTAAAGAAAGAAGAAAATTAATTTTGGTTACCAGGGATACACCCCTTAATTTAATTCATATAAAAAATATGGAAGCGGTTACTTTGGCCGGTGGTATTATTTGTCCAGCAACGCCTTCTTTTTATAGCAAGCCTAAAACATTTGAAGAGCTTGCCAAAACAGTTACAGATAGAGCCTTAAGTTTAGCAGGTGTTGAAATAAATTCTTTTCGTTGGAGTGAGTAGTTTCTTCTACTTACGTTACAATATAACAAGTTCAGTATAGCAAAAGCTAATTAGTAAGAGATTTATTTTCGTTTTTTTGTTTAATATCCAAATAAACAAGAGCAGCTATAAAACCCCAAAACGGAATAGAAAGTTTATCGGTATCTAAAAAATTATTTAAAAAACCATGTACAAAATACGTAGTTAAGCCAGTTACGAGAATAATGGCAAGTGTTTTTTGTGTTTTATCTGTTGCTTTATAAACAACTCTAAAACCTGTTGCAAAAACAGCAAACATTAGGGCAGCTACCCAAACAATACCTAATATGCCTTGTTCACTAAGCGGACCGAGAAATTCGCTATGCGCATTGCCATTAGAACCGGAGTTGGTTGAGATTAAAGACTTTTCGCTATGCCTTTGAAATGGCGCATATTGAAACATATAAGTACCTGGGCCCCAACCAACAATTGGGCGCTCTTGAAACATTTTTATAGCAGAACTCCAACGGTTAATGCGTTCAAGATTGCTATCATCTGTTTTTATATTTGTTACCGATTGTAAATCCTGTGCAGCATCCCCGCCAGAGGCTGTATTGTTTTGGTTTAATATTAATAATATCTGTGTTTGAAAAATAAAAAATATTACCATTCCGGAAACGGCAGTAATAACTAGCGTTCTAAATTTTATTTTCAGATAAAAAATTATGGTTACTACTAAAGCTGCCATTAGTCCTATCCATGCCGCACGAGCGTAACTAAATACTACACCTGTTAACACAATGGTTAAACATAATGCAATCATTGTTTTTTGAACTTTGGTGTATTGTTTCAAAAATAAAAAACCTATTAATGGAGGCACATACATAGCAAGTGCAGCGCCATAAGCGGTATGATCATTAAAAAATGGGGAGGGTATCCAATCGGCTATATGTTCATCAAAACCATATGATGCGTGCTGTATAGTTATGTAAAGTGAAACTGCGGTAAGTGAAATAATATAAAGCCAAAGGTATTTAAAAACGTTTTCGTCTTTTTTAGTAAATAAATAACTCATCATAAAATAACCTGAAGAAATAAACCATAATCTGGCAATTAAATATTTAAATGAAACCAAAGGCATTTCACTCGTAATACAGGTAAAAGCCATCCAGGCTACTTGCAAAAAAATAATAATAGTTACCGGATGACGTAATA
>JBDTJJ010000401.1:0-9035 GCA_039935895.1 Bacteroidia bacterium
CTTTTAGACGAATTAGATAACATATCGAAAATCCACTACTTAGAACGGGCGGATATTGATGTTATGATGACAGATTTGGCGAAACAAATTTTAATTGCGCTACATATTGAACGTGTAAATGTTTGGATTTTTAATCAAGAAAAAACAGCCATTATTTCTATTGGTGAATATGACGGACGAACAAAAAAATTTAAAAAAAACTCAACACTTCAACAAAAAGATTTTCCTATTTATTTTAACGCACTTCACGAAAACAAAATAATTCTTGCCGAAGATATTTACACGCATCCGCTTACAAAAGAATTTAATGAAGTGTATTCAAAACCGCATGATATTTATTCTTTATTAGATATTCCTATTAGAATTTCGGGCGAATTAATTGGTGTTATGTGTTATGAAAAAACCGGATCACAAAAAAAATTCTCTCAATCTGAAATTAGTTTTGCTTTAAGTGTGTCGCTTGTTTTAGCCTCTAACTTAGAAACCCGCCACAGGCGAGCCGCGCAAGATAGTTTAGAAAAAGTATTAGATGAAAAAGATTTATTGATAAGAGAAATTAATCATCGTGTAACAAACAACTTTTCTATTTTAATAAGTTTAATGCGTTTAAGCAAAATACGCGCCAGCACAAGTGATGCTAAAACTTTGTTGAATGAATATGAGCAACGGATTTTTTCGATGCTTAAAATTCATGAAATGCTAAATAAAAACAATCAGTATGCCGAAATAAATTTAGCTGATTACCTGAAGGAATTACTGACGGAGTATAACGAAACATATCCTCAAATTAATCATCATTTAAAAGTAGATATTACTGCGAAAGATGTTGTAATATCAACTGAAAAAGCCATTCACTTGGGGTTAATTACTTCAGAAATTTTGTTAAACTCTATAAAATATGCTTCGGCTAAAACAGCAAATTATGAAGTTGCCATCAGTTTAAAGCAACTAAAAAATAATTTAATAGAATTGCATATTGGTGATAATGGCGAAGGATTTGATTTTAAAAAAGAAAATAAAAAATCAACATTGGGTTTATCTATTATAAAAGACCTGGCTAATTCGTTAGAATTTACAACAACATTTCCTACAAAAAATAAAGCTTATTATAATTTTATATTTAAAATATAATTAGGCATATTTTAATGTGATTTAAAAAACATAGAAATGGCTCCTTCCTTTAAAGAATAAGAAGATACACCTAGTTTTTTTATCTTGCTGTTTTGTAAAATAAAATCAATTAAAATATAGGACAAAACAATCATATCACGACGCATTGGTATTAAGCCTTTCATTAATTGACGCTCTTGTGAAGTTGAATGAATTGTTTTTTTGCTGATAGCATGATAATCTGCTAAATCTATTTCATAGCCGCTTTTAGTAGAACTTATTTTTTCTTTCCCAATCATATCTACTATACTTTCAAAAGCACCCGAAGAACCTAACAAGGTATTTATTTGGTATTTTTTTAATTCAGTTAATAGCGGTTGCATTTCGGTTTGTAAATGCTTTTTTATTGTTTTTAAAGTTTTTTCTGAAATTGGATTTTCAGGTTTAAATAAAGATAACAAACGCGCTACACCAAGCTTAAAACTTTGTTTCCATAAAATTGCACTGTTACTTGCAATAATAAATTCGTTACTGCCGCCACCAATATCCATTATTAAATAAAGCTCTTCGCTCATGTCAAACGCTAATCTGTTTCCATAATAAATAAGTTCAGCCTCTTTAGCGCCGCTAATAATTTCTATAGCAATGCCTGTTTGTCGGTGTATTTCATCTACAAAATGAGCGCCATTTTCGGCCTCTCGTATGGCTGAAGTAGCAAGGGCTTTGATGGTTTCTACTTCAAACTTCTTTATAATTTCTGAGAGATTGCAAAGCGCTGTAACCCCACGCTGAAAGGCTTCGGGAGAAATAAGGTTGAGGGTAATACTTTCATCTTCGTGGCCAAGTTTTACAACTTCTCTTGCATGATGTACCTCTGCATACGTGTTATTATGTATATCTACAATAAGCAAACTAAACTTGTTAGTGCCTAAATCTAAAATAGCTACGCGCATAAAAGTATTTTATTTTATAAATTTAAACTCTGTACGGCGATTTAATTCATGTTCTTTTTCAGAACAAATTACATCGTTTGCGCATCGGTTAAGTAATTGTTTTTCGCCCATACCTTTTGCGGTTAAGCGCGTTTTATCAATGCTTTTTGATACTAAATAATCTAAAACTGCATTAGCTCTTTTGTTAGATAAATCAAGGTTAGTAGCATCATCTCCTTGCGAATCGGTATGCGAATAAATTTCTAATTTAAGTGTTGGGTTTTTGGTTAATTGTTCAACTATAATATCTAATTGATCGGCTGCATCGGGTGTAATTTTATATTCGTTTATTGGGTAGTAAATATTTTGCGCCACTACAATTGTTTTGTTTGTAGATTTTGTAAAGGCATCTATTTTAAAATCGGTATCATCATCTTCATCGTTTAGTGGAGCCAGTTTAACTACATCAGCCTCTAACATTCTATACGTAAAGTCGGTACCACGGCGTTTAATAATTGATACAATTACACCACTTTGTTGCGCTACGTAGATTTCTTTTTCATTTTTAATTTCGGCTGTATTTTCTACTTTTATTTGTAAATCTTGTTTGCCTTTTACTTGCTTAAATTCAAAATCACCAAAGTTATTTGTCATGGTATTCTTTATGGTATCGCCGGTGTTGTTAGTTAGGTATATTTTATGTTTTTTAAGCGGTTTGTTTTTATTTGGTCCGTACAAAAGTTTAGCTTCAATATCAACTAAATCAGTTTCAACTTTTGCGGTATGTTTAGAGTAAACTTCTTTTTTAAACGAAGCATCTATCTTGCATATATATCCATTATCGTTACTTGTAAATTTGGATAGTTTTTTATTTCCGTTGCCATTTAATAAAAAAAGTTCATTATCTTTTTTTGTTTTGACAATTCGTTTTATAAAAAGACTATAATTATTTGAAAGCCTAACGCTATCTATTATAAAATAAGCTTTGTTGCCTCCGTGCGTCATGCTGGTTACTTTAATAGTATCGCCAGCTTGATTTAATAGGTATAATTGATAATCGCTAATAAATTTTTTAGGAAAAAGTACGTTGCCGCTTATGTAGTAAGAACCCACTCTTTTTTGGGCAGAAACTGTAACTACCAAAAGGCAAAACACACAACATAAAAACTTATTAATTAAACGCATAAATTATTTTTTGGTTGTTGGTTCAAGCAAAGATTCTAATTTTTTTTCTAAAGCTTCTCCGCGCAAACCGGTTGCAATAATAACACCTCTTCCATCAATTAACCAATTAGTTGGTATAGAACTTACTTCATATTTTTCAGCAGCTTCAGAACTCCATTGTTTTAAATCAGAAACGTGATAAGGCCAATCAAGCCTATCTGCAGCAATTGCTTTTTGCCAAGCTTGTTTATATAAATCTAACGAAACACTGTAAATAGTAAAACTTTTTTCTCCGCCCTTAAAGGTTTTGTTTTTGTACTCGTTATAGGCTTCAACAACTCGTGGGTTTTCCATTCGGCATGGGCCGCACCAACTTGCCCAAAAATCTATTAAAACAATTTGTCCTTTTAAAGATGATAATTTTAAGAGAGAATCGTTAGGGTTTTTATAAACTAATTCGGGTGCTTTGTTGCCGGGTTTTAATCCTTCTAAAACTTGTAATGGAGCATCCCAATTTGTTTTATTTTGCGATAAACAAATGATACTCAAAAAGGAAAAAGCCAGTAAAATGTTAAATTTCTTCATACTACAAATATAATGTTGGAATTTTAATAACAGCATTAAAAAACATTAATGTGCGATTTACTTTTTTGTTTCAAGTTTGGATGAAAATAACCTAAACAGTTTAAAGAATTGGTCTATCAGAAAAAGCCTTCTATCACCTATATAAAACATGTAAAATAACGTGCAAAGAGAAAACTAACAAAATCCTGTTAAAAATTACATCTAAAATTTATTAAATAGATGCTAAATTTTACTATTTTAGCGCTCGAATGAAGAAAAAATCTACAATTCTAATCTGTTTAATGTTAATTTCTGTATTAACTTTTGCTCAGACAAGGAATAAATATAAGTACGAATTACTAGGCGGAATTGGTACCACAGGCTTTTTAGGAGATTTGGGCGGCTCTAGCCAAAACGGTACGCACTTTGCCAAAGATTATGATTTGAGCTCTACTCGTTTTAACATAAACGCAGGTATTCGTTACAAAAAAATGGCTTCTGCCTTTGGTTTTAAGGGCATGTTAACGTACGGTATGGTTTCTGGTAGTGATGATAATACAAATAATATATATAGAGAAAATCGTAATTTGAATTTTCGCTCGCCTATTTTAGAACTTAGCGCGCAGGTAGAATATTATTTTATTAATGAAAAAGGAAAAAGTTTATATACCCTTGCAGGGCTTCGTTCTAAGAAAAAAGTAAGAAAATTAACGGCTTATGTATTTACAGGAATAGGCATTTTTTATTATAATCCAAAAGAAGAGTTAAACGGAAAGTGGTATAGCGTAAGACAATATCATACCGAAGGACAAGGCTTGCCTGGCGGACCAAAACAATTTTCTAATTTTAATGTAGCTATACCAGTTGGTATTGGTTGCAGATATAGCGTTAATAAACATTGGAGTATTGGTGCCGAATTTTCAGTTAGAAAAACTTTTACTGATTATATTGATGGCGTTAGTGGAACTTATTATGACAAAGCAAAACTTACTGCTGCTTATGGAGCAACAGCTGCTGCCTTGGCCGACCCAAGTTTAGGTAAAATACCGGGTGCAACTTCTCCTAATGGAGATGGTACAGGTGCACAAAGAGGAAACCCAAAATATAAAGATTCTTATATTTTCTTTACTGTTAATGTTGGTTACAAATTTGCAAAACAACACCGCACGCGTGCCAAATTCTAATTTTTTGGTAGAACAACCTTCTACGCCAAAAGATTTTGAACTCTATTACAAATTACGTTACGAAGTTTTACGCAAGCCTTGGGATCAACCATTGGGCTCAGAGCTGGATGAAACAGATTCTACCAGCATACATGCTTATATAAAAGAAAATAACGAAGCAATTGCCTGTGCCCGCCTGAATTTTGTAGATGATACAACGGCACAAATACGCTATATGGCAGTGCATCCAAACTATCAAGGCAAAGGTTTAGGTAAATTAGTAATTACTTATTTGGAGGGAATTTCTAAAGAGAATAATCGCTTAGTAGTCATTCTTCACGCTAGAGAAAATGCGGTAGATTTTTACGAAAATTGCGGATATACCATAAACGAAAAATCTTACCTTTTGTGGGGTAAGATTCAACATTTTTTGATGCAAAAGCATCTAAGAACTTAAGGGACCGCGATGGGGCTCGAACCCACGACCCTCGGTACCACAAACCGATGCTCTAACCAACTGAGCTACGCAGTCCATAAATTCAGGGTGCAAATTTAGAAAAAATTCTTTATAAAAAAATCAAAATAAAATAAACTTTCTAAAATAGCGTTAAGGCAAGTATCTTTACCAAATTGAAACAAAAAAAAGCCATAGTATTTTTTTCGGCCGGGTTGGGCGATGCTGTTTTACTTATTCCACTTGTAAAGCAGCTTAAACAACAAGGTTTTTTTGTTGCCGGATTTTTTAACTCCATACAACCTTGCGAAGAAATTTTTACCCAAATAAATTTATTAGATGAAATAATTGTAAAGAAAAGTAAGTTTAATCAATTTGTTTTTTCGTTTACTAATCTTTTTAAATACGACAAGGCTTTTATTAATTATTTTGCTACTAACCATGTAAACCTTTTAACAGCAAGCCTTTTGGCAAAAAAAGTTTTTACAAACAAAAAAGTAGATTCGTTTTTAGTGAAGCTATTTCAATCGAAAATAAAATATATTGAGCCAATAAAAAACATACACGACGGACAACAAAATTTAAATTTATTGCAAGATAACTCTCCTATTTCTGTACAAGATTTTTATATAAACTTTCCATCTACAAAAAATGATATTTTGCCAAAACCCTTTATAGCTGTGCAAGTTAGCGCAGGCAATAATAAAATTTCATACAAAAACTGGCCTGTAAATTATTGGATTGATTTTTTGAAATTGGTTTTACAACAATATCCCGATAAAAAAATTATTTTGTTAGGTGATGAAAACGAAGTTAATCTTTCTGCTAAAATTACATCTAAATTAAACCAAAATGTTATTTCTTTTATAGGAAAAACAAGCGTTACAGAGGTAATGAATATTATAAACCAAGCTGATTTTTTTATTGGGTTAGATGGTGGTTTAATGCACTTGGCCGTTGCTTTGCAAAAACCTACGTTTACTATTTGGGGCGCTTCTTCTATTACTTTATATGGATACGAACAATTTAGCAATTTACATAAATGTGTTAGCTTAAATTTGGCTTGCAACCCTTGTAATTCTTGGATAAATCCTAATCATACCAAAACTAATAACCCGTCAACATGCCCAGATTATGCTTGTCTGCAACAACTTTTACCGCAAGATGTGTTTAACCAATTCACGCAATATGTAAATTTGTTGCCAACGTATGCTCACTAAAATTATTCAAACCATATTTAGTAAAGGAATAATTTCTATCATTAATTTTTTGGTAGTGCTAATTACGGCGCGTTATTTGGGTGCCGATGGGAGAGGGGAGATTAGCATTTTATTTTTAAACGTAACCGTAATTTTATTGTTTAACGATGTTATGGGCGGAAGCGCGCTGGTGTACGTTATTCCTAAGAAAAACCCGTATAGTTTATTGTTACCGGCAGCATTGGTTGGCATTACAACAGGTGTTTTATTTCCATTTTTATTTCACTTATACTTTCATTTTCAAACCGAAGAACTACTTTATTTTATAATGCTTGCTTTGCTATCAAACCTAAGTAGTATTAGCAATGTTTTTTTAAATGGATTTGAAAAAATAAAACAAAATAATTTGGCAAGCATCTCGCAAAGCTTTGCTATTGTTGGTTCTTTAATCATTCAGTTTTTTATATTAAATGAAATTTCAGTGTTTTCTTTCTATCGTTCATTAGCTTTTGGGTATTTAGTAAACTTGTTAATCAGTCTTTTTTACTTAAAAAATGCTTTTACAAAAGTTTCATTTTCGTGGATAGAATCTTTTGCGTTAATGGCTCGTTATGGCTTGGTAGTGCAGGCTGGCAACTTATTTCAATTGTTGAATTATAGATTTTGTTATTACGTGTTAGATAGCGCCAATGATTTGCAGAGCCGAAAAAATGTAGGTGTTTTCTCAACCGCAGCTTCTATCAGCGAAGCCGTTTGGGTAATTATGAATGGCATTGCGATGGTGCAATACGCCACACTTTCTAATAGAAATAACCCACAATTAGCTATAAATCTTACCGTTAAATTGGGTAAAATAAGTTTTGTGTTATCTGTTTTTGCTTTACTTGTTTTAAATATTTTGCCTGCCGAAGTCTTTACATTTTTATTTGGGAAGGATTTTACGGATATAAAAACCTATTGCTTGTTGCTTGCACCAGGCATTGCTATTTGCGGCTTAACAGGCATTTACTCGCATTATTTTTCGGCCACCGGCAATATGAAGATAAGTGCAACAAGTGCTTTAGTTGGTTTAGCCATAACTTTATCGTGTTCATTTATTTTAATACCTATGTTTGGCACAAAGGGCGCGGCTTACACCAATTGTGCATCGTATATAGCATCATCTTTATTTTTATTATTTATGTTTAAAAAACAAAGTGGCGTTTCTTTTTATAACTTGCTTTTTAAAATGAAAAATTTACTTCCTTTAACTGCTAAAGAATAACTATGTGTGGCATTGGCGGCATACTTAATTTAGAAAATAAATCTATCAATTTAGTTGATGGCGCTACCATTATTAGTAAAACACTGCAACACCGCGGGCCAGATGATGAAGGATTTTTATTTTTTAAAAACGAAGAAATTGCAACGGCTTACGGAAATGATACGCAAAAAGAATCCATCAATAATGCGTTTAATTTTTCTGCGAAGCAAAATATTCAGCAAGTCGCGCAAGATTATAATGGTGTATTTATTCATAGGCGATTATCAATCATTGATATCAGCGAAAGCGGCCACCAACCTATGTGTACATCCAATGCAAAAGTTTGGATTACCTTTAACGGAGAGATTTATAATTACATAGAATTACGCACCGAATTAGAAAAAGTTGGCTACACATTTAAAACAAAAAGCGATACCGAAGTATTATTAAATGCTTATTTACATTGGGGAAATGAATGCCTGCAAAAATTAAATGGCATGTTTTCTTTTGCTATTTATGATATAGAAAAAAAGAAACTTTTTTGCGCACGAGATAGGAGTGGAGTTAAACCTTTCTATTATTATTTTAAAGATGGCATTTTTTGTTTTGCTTCTGAAATTAAGGCTTTGCGGGCATTGCCATTTATTGAGACATCGTTAAACGAACGTGCTTTGCAACATTATTTATTGCACGATGCTATTGAATATGAGACAGAAGGTTTCCTGAAAAATATCTTCGAATTATTTCCTTCCAACTTTTTAGAAATTGATTTACGCAATAATGAACTCAACCTAAAAAAATATTTTGACGTAACAATCAATACTGATTTTACAAGCTATAACGAACAAGATTTTTTTCTTTGTAAAGAAGAAACAGAGCAAGCTGTAACCGATTCTATTTTAAAACGTTTGCGTGCTGATGTGCCGGTTGGCTGCTGCCTTAGCGGTGGAATTGATAGCTCGATTATATCGGGAGTAATCGCAAATCACAATAAAAATTTTAATGCGTTTACGGCCACTTTTCCAAACGAAAAAATTGATGAAAGTGGTTATGCAAAAGATGTGGTTGATTTTACCCAAGCAAATTGGCACACGGTTACGCCAACCGCCGAAGAATTAATTGCTGATTTTGATAAATTAATTTACGCGCTCGATATTCCTATTTGGAGCACCAGTACTTATGCGCAATTTAGGGTTATGCAATTGG
>JBDTJJ010000402.1:0-3120 GCA_039935895.1 Bacteroidia bacterium
TGATTGTACTATCAGAAAAAGTAACGGTTGCACCTGCGCATACAATTTTATTATTTGCTTTAAAATTTACATTAGGCACAGAAGTTGTGCTAAAACCTACTTTTCGAATACGCTTATTTACTTGATCGGCAATGTATAAATTACCAGCGGCATCAATAACAAGGTCTGCCGGATATGCTAGCTGTGCTGCTGTTGCTAAGCCACCATCACCGTAATAACCAAATCCACCAGTTCCTACAACGGTAGATATAACGCCAGCTGTATTTACTTTACGTATGTGATTAGTGTATAAATCTGATATGTACAAGTTACCTTGCATATCAAATTTCATATCGGTTGGTAAGCTTAAAGTTGCTGCGGTTGCTTGCCCACCATCACCTGTAAAGCTGCCATTCCATGGCCCCGTGGCTCCGCTGCCTACAATACTGGTTATTATACCCGTAGTTTTATCTACTCTGCGTATGCGCTGGTTGCTTTGGTCGGCAATATAAATATTTCCTAAGGCATCTGTAATTACATTGGTCGGTGCATTTAACTCAGTAGCAGTTGCTTGGCCGCCATCTCCGCCATACCCACCAAAGCCATTGCCTGCAACAGTAGATACAATACCCGCGGTGTTAACCATACGTATAATATTGTTGCCTTCTTCTGCAATATATAAATTGCCTTGTGTGTCAAAATTGATTCCGTTAGGGCTATTTATTGCAGCTGCGGTAGCTTGCCCACCATCGCCACTGTAGCCAGCTGTACTGTTACCAACTACGGTACTTATTATGCCTGTTGAGTTTACTTTACGTACTACATTATTACTATCGTCTCCAATATATAAATTGCCAGCTAAATCAAGGGCTATACCAAAACAAGGTCCTAATTTTGCGTTTGTTGCTTGTCCGCCATCACCTGTGTACCCGGAAATTCCGTTTCCGGCAATTGTGGTTATAATACCTGATGTATTAATTTTTCGAACTACATAATCGTAATAGCCGTCGCCAGCAATGTATATATTTCCAGCAGCATCTATAGCTATACTCCAAGGAGCATTGATCTTTGCGGCAGTTGCTTGTCCGCCATCTCCGCTATAACCATTTGTACCTGTGCCAGCTATGGTTGTTATAATTTGTGCTTTTAATAAGATTGTGATTAAAAAGCAAGTTGCAAAAAGTAGTTTTGTTTTCATGTAGTTTTTTTTCAAAACTAAATAAACAAGATAAAAAAAAGTATAAAACTTTTTAAGTGGCGGCAGTTTTTATATAACTGGTCGGTTTTAACAAATAACTGGTAAGATTTTACTGTTTAAAAATACATAATTTACGATAACCCAAATGTTTATCTTGAATAAAACTTTTTTACTGTTATCTTCGTGTGCGCAAAAAAAAACAGTATAAATTATGATGAACGCTAACCAAATACGCCAAACTTTTTTAGATTTTTTTCAATCTAAAGGCCACCACATTGTACCATCTGCACCAATGGTTGTAAAAAACGACCCCACGTTAATGTTTAACAATAGTGGTATGGCGCCTTTTAAAGATTTATTTTTAGGCAATGCTCCTATAAAATTTCCACGTATTGCCGATACGCAGAAATGTTTGCGTGTTAGTGGTAAGCACAACGATTTAGAAGAAGTTGGTGTTGATACCTATCACCATACCATGTTTGAAATGCTTGGTAATTGGAGCTTTGGTGATTACTTTAAAAAAGAAGCTATTGCTTGGGCTTGGGAATTATTGACAGATGTTTATAAAATTGATAAAGACCGTTTATACGTTACTGTTTTTGAAGGTGATGCAAAAGAGAATTTAGCTTTCGATCAAGAGTCGTATGATTTTTGGAAACAGTTTGTTGCCGAAGACCGCATTCTTAGAGGAAACAAAAAAGATAATTTTTGGGAAATGGGAGATCAAGGTCCGTGTGGGCCTTGCAGCGAAATACATTATGACGGACGCAGCGATGAAGAACGAAAAAAAGTAGCCGGTGCAACGCTTGTAAATAATGATGATCCACAGGTAATTGAAATTTGGAATAATGTATTTATGGAGTTTGAGCGCAAAGCAGATGGCTCTTTACATAAATTACCAAAACAACATGTAGATACCGGTATGGGCTTCGAACGTTTAGTGCGTGTTTTACAGGGCAAACAAAGCAATTACGATACCGATGTATTTACACCGCTTATTGAAAAAGTAGAAATTCTTTCTAATCATCATTACAAACCATTAAACGAAAATCAACACAAAAGCCAATTGGTTTTAAATATTGCTATGCGTGTTATTGTAGATCATATTCGCGCCATATCTTTTTCTATTGCAGACGGACAATTGCCAAGTAACACGGGTGCAGGTTATGTTATTCGTAGAATTTTACGTCGCGCCATTCGTTATGGTTATCAATCTTTAGGATTGAAAGAACCTTTTATGTATCGTTTAGTGCCTGTGTTGGCAAACCACATGGGACAAGCATTTCCGGAGCTTGTGTCTCAAAAAATGTTGATTGAAAAAGTTATTAAAGAAGAAGAAACTTCGTTTTACAAAACATTAGAAATTGGTTTGCGCCGTATCGATAATATTTGTTTAGACATTATTAATTCAAATAAGAACAAAGAGATTGATGGCAAAGTTGTATTTGAATTATATGACACGTTTGGCTTTCCATTAGATTTAACTTCCTTAATTGTGCGTGGTTATGGCTTAACGATAAACGAAAAAGAATTTGATGCTTGTTTAGAGGAACAAAAAAATCGTTCGAGAGCTGCAACCCAAGTAAACACAGATGATTGGGTTTATACAGCCTTGCAATGGAATACTGATAAGGGAAGAAGTGTGAAATTTGTTGGCTACGAAGAAACAGATGCTGAGTGTTATATTACACGTTATAGAAAAGTAAAATCTAAAAACAAAGAACAGTTTCAGTTGGTTTTAAATGTAACTCCTTTTTATGCTGAAAGTGGCGGACAAGTGGGCGATACAGGGGTTTTAATTAGTGCTAACGAAAAAATAAATATTACCGATACCAAGAAAGAAAACGGTATCATTATTCATTTTACAGATAAATTACCGGCTAATATTTCATCGTCGTATATGGCGCATGTTGATAAAGTAAGACGCACGCTTATTGCCAATA
>JBDTJJ010000403.1:0-4351 GCA_039935895.1 Bacteroidia bacterium
ATACGCCCGTTGGTTTCTAAGCCAAATTTAGTGCCTTTATCATATACCAAGTTAAATTCGGCATAGCGACTGCGACGAACCAACTGCCATTCTACTTCTTTTTCGGTATATGGTTTATTTTTATTTCTATCAACTAATTCAACATAAATTGGTGCAAAGGCAGCGCCTACATCTTTCCAAAAAGCAAGGTTTTTTTCAAAACTCATTTCGGCCGATTGGTTTAATCTATCAAAAAAAATACCGCCAATACCGCGTGTTTCGTTTCTGTGTTTAATAAAGAAATAATCATCTGCCCATTTTTTAAAATCGGTATAATAATTCGCATGATGTTTATCACATACATCTTTTAATGTTTGATGAAAAAATTTAGCATCGTCTTGATTGATATAATGTGGCGTTAAATCTATACCTCCGCCCAGCCAATACACACCATTACTCATTTCGAAATAACGAATATTCATGTGAATAATAGGAACCATTGGGCTCTTTGGGTGTATAACAATAGATACACCTGTTGCATAAAAAGTTAAATTACTTGCGGCTTCTTTTTGAGTAGAATGCTCTTTTTCAGTAAACAGAAATGAAGGTGCATCGCCATGTACGGCCGAAAAATTTACACCACCTTTTTCAATAACAGTTCCGTTTTGTGTAACACGACTAATGCCACCACCGCCTTCTGGTCGTTGCCATTCTTCTATAGAAAATTTGGTTGTTCCATCTGCTTTTTCAAGCTCACTACAAATGTGATTTTGTAAATTTTGCAGCCATTTGGCTATCTCTTCTCTGTTGGGCATTTAGTTTGCTTTTTTCAACTTATAATCGCTATAACGAATTATTTGTACCGATTGGTTTTCGAAACCTGTACCGTTATTTGGATGTGTGAAATTAAAATTAATACTTGATCCATTTTTTGGCATATCATCTAACACCACGCTGAATGAGCTACCCATCAATTTTAATAAATTAAAATAATACAAGCCAGCATCGGCAGCTAAGTAATAGTAATCATCGGCATTGGTGTTATACTTTTGTGTATAAGCCGTGTTTAATTTTTGTGTAAAAGGTTTTTCATGATCTACAAAATAGGGTGCGGCATACATAAAACTAAATCTGTTGAAATATTCTAAATCTAAATTATCGTAGCTCGTCCATTTGCGTAAACCAATTACGCGTATATTTTCTTTTTTATCAGCAAAAATATTTAGCTGCGTTAAAACTTCAGAAATAAAAGATTCGTTTTCTGTTAATACAACATAGTAATTTATTTTATCTGCTTTGTAAGCTGCCTTAGCTCCGACAACTCCACGTACTTCAGTTAAAGTATCTTTTGCTTTTTGATTGAAATATATTTTTAAATCTTTAATAGTTTGCAAATCTTTTAAGCTACCGTTATTTATCAAAACAATATTTTGTTTGCTTAAAGAATCTAAACAAAAATCGGCAAGGCCTTGCAGTAAGGTATTATTAGAAGGAATTAGTTTACTGGTAAAAACGTTATCGTATAATACTTTATTTTGTTGCGTTAAAGGCGACACACAAGGTATTTGTTGTTTTTTTGCTTCGGTAGAAATTATTTTAAATGGAGAGTTATATAACGGGCCAATAATTAAATCTAAATTTTTAAAATCAGCCGTTTGAGTCATTTTAAAAATACTTAAAGAATCTATTTCACCCGAGTCATATAGTTTAAAATCGATAGAAAAATCACTTGTTTTTAATGAATCGGCAGCTTGTTGCAAGCCTTCATAAATATCTAAGGCTAATTGAGATGATGCCGGAAAATCTTGCTTATTAGTTACAAGCTCATCTATATTTAAAGCGTCTAATCCTTCAAAATGAAATGGTAAAAATAACCCCACTGTATATTTATTTTTCTTGGGTTTATCTACAATTTCTATGGGATGTTCAGTATCTTCTTCTTTTTTAATATCGGTTTTTTTTGCGGAAGAAGTCTGAGCGCTATTTGCACTTAAGGTAAGTGTTGATGCGGTATTATTAGAAGGCTTACTTTTCTCCTTAATTTTTAAGATACTATTTTCTTTTAAGCCATTTTTTATATCAGGGTTTAGCTGCGTTAATTGCTGTTCTGTAATTTTATATTTAGTGCAGATGTTATAAACAGTTTCGCCTTTAGCAACTTTATGCGTAATGTAATTTTCGTAATCTTTTAAAGTAGGTTGGTTCTGCTCTTTAGGTTTTTCGGCAGGGATTTTTAATTCTTGTCCCGCTTTTATGCCATCAATTGCTTCTGGGTTTTCTACAATTAAGGTGTTTAAATCCAGTCCATAAATTTTAGCAATACCGTATAAACTTTGCCCTTTTTCTACTTTATGGAGATAATATTTTTTTCCGTTTACAACGCTTATGTTTTTGCTCATGCCGCTGCTTTGCCCATAAATAAAGGACGTTACAACAAAACAAAAAACAAATAAGAGCGAACGAAATAAATTAACCATAAATTACTTGCTCATTTTTTCGGCCATCATAACCGCATTGTATAAATTTACAACACCACCTGTAGCAGATAAATCACTAAATTTTGTTTCAGTTTTTTTCTCGGCAGCATCACCTGGTTTATTAACTTTTAGACTTTTATAATCTTTATCTGTAGATTTTTCTAAAATTTTCTTTACTTGTTTGGCTGTTAAATTTGGATAGTAAGAACGGATAACCGCTGCAACGCCAGCCGTAACAGGGCAAGCCATACTAGTACCACTTTCGTTTAAGTAACCACCACCACTTTTTGCAGAGTAAATATCTACACCCGGCGCAAATAAATCGACTGTTTTTTTGCCATAGTTAGAAAACGTAGCTGGCAATTGCGCACCTTGTTTCCAGCTTAAAGCACCAACTTCAATCCAGTTATTTGCTTTTTTGCCATCAGTAAATTTCTTTTCCGGATAAAAAATATTCTTGTCAATATCAACACCATCATTACCTGCTGCATGCACTAATAAAACATCTTTGCTTTCGGCATATTTTACCGCTTTATCAACTGCTGTTTTATCATAAGAATATGTTTTTCCAAAACTCATATTAATAACTTTTGCACCGTTATCAACTGCATAAATAATTGCGTTTGCTACATCTTTATCACGCTCATCACCATCTGGCACAGCGCGCACCGACATAATACGAACATTATCTGCAACACCTTTTACACCTAAATTGTTAGTTCGGTTTGCTGCAATAATACCTGCCACGTGCGTGCCGTGCAAACTACTCGGTCCGTTACAATCGTTGTTTCCATAATCTTTTTGGTATGAGTTTTTATAATCATCGCCAACAATACCACGCGGATCAAAATCAATATTTAGACTGTATTTTACTTGTCCGCCAAAATAATCAAGCGCTTCGTTTAATTGTTTTAAAATGTATTCAAATGGCAGTGTAGAATCTTTTGAAAGCATCATTTGTGCGTATCCTACAAAACCCTCTTCTTTTTTATCTTTTGCTTTATATAATGCCAATTGAGTTAATTTTATTGTATCAAGGTGTAATTGTTGTTTGGCAGAAGTATTTATGTTTGAAAAACTTTCAGTAATAAACGTGTATTTAGTTAAGTTTTGTTGCGCCTCATTTAATTTACTTTCAAACTCTGCTTTTGCAGTTTGATAATACTTAAATTCTTTTTTATCGGCAGGTGCAATAGTTGTTTCATCTTTGCCATCATATTTCTTTTTTAAATCTCTATAAACACGAGTAAGTTCTAAGGTTTCCTTATCAATATTTTTACCGTCTTTTCCACCTAAAAAACTCCAGCCGTGTATATCATCAATATATCCGTTTTTATCATCATCTATATTATTACCCGCAATTTCTTTGGGGTTAGTCCACATAATATCTTTTAAATCTTCATGGTTAAAATCAACACCACTGTCAATAACTCCCACAATAACCTGTGTGCTTTTTTTACCTTTAAGCAATTCTATATAAGCACGCTCTGTACCTACACCGTTTACTTTGTTTGTATAAGGATCTAGGTTAAACCAATTTTCGGCAGCCTTGGTTGTATCTGTAATAACTTGTGCATAGCCAGCGACCGAAAAGGCAGCAAATGCTAATAAAAAATGTTTACGCATGGTTTTAAAAATTAAGCAGTAAAAGTATAAGAAATTATTTATATATAAAGGTAATTAAAAGCTGTTTTAACATAATTAAAATTTGTATCTTTATCATTGTTTTATGCACTTTAAAAGAAGTATATTTTTTTTATCGATACTGATTGTATCTGCCGTAACTGTTTTTTCGCAGGCAAAACCCAAAGGAAAATGGGAGCCTGAAGACGCTGCCGAACATTTTAAAAACCAAAATTATGTATTGGCTTTGCCGATGTATAAAGAACTTGTTA
>JBDTJJ010000404.1:0-4693 GCA_039935895.1 Bacteroidia bacterium
AGAAAATGCAGCCGAGATACCCAGTGCTAAAAACATCCAACCAAAAGCCGAACTTAATAGTGATGTTGTTTTTGTTTGTGCCGTTGCATCTATAAAATCGTCAACGTTTGTTCTTTTAAAATTTTCCATGTTATAATTTATTTGAATACAAATTTACGCTTTTAAAACGAATGAAAATAAAAACTCCCGCCATTTTATAGCAGGAGTTTCGCAATTGGTAGGTTAATTATTACTAATAGTAAACCATTCTTTTCACTTCGGCTAATTGTTTCGCAAAACGCATTACCTGGCGTGTATAACCATATTCGTTATCATACCAAATGTATAATACAATGTTTCTTTTATCGGGAGATACAATGGTTGCGTTGCTGTCAAACACACTCGGACAAGGATTGCCGATAATATCGGTAGAAACTAATTCGTTTGAAAAAGCATATTGAATTTGCTCAACCAAGTTTCCTTCTAAAGCGTATTTTTTCATCAACTCATTAACTTCTTCTTTAGTTACTTCTTTATTGATAGAAATATTTAAAATAGCTAACGATACATTTGGTGTTGGTACTCGCACTGAGTTGGCTGTAAACTTACCTGATAATTGCGGCAACACTTTCTTCAACGCGCTTTCTGCACCGGTTTCAGTAATTACCATGTTTAAAGCAGCGCTTCTTCCACGGCGGTATTTTTTATGGTAGTTATCTAATAAATTTTGATCGTTTGTGTATGAGTGAACCGTTTCAATATGTCCGCGTTGCACGCCAAGCTCTTTATCTACCACATATAAAATGGGCATAATAGCATTGGTTGTACAAGATGCTGCCGAAAAAATATTATCAACTTTCATATCAATTGTTTCGTGGTTTACACCATAAACAACATTCGGAATATCTTTAGCAGGCGCCGTTAATAAAACTTTGCTTACGCCTTTTGCTTTTAAGTGACGGCTCAATTCAGCTTTGTCTCTAAACACGCCTGTGTTATCAATCAACAACGCATCATTAATGCCATACGCTGTGTAATCAACATCTTCAGGGTTTTTAGCGTCAATCATGTGTACGGTATGTCCGTTAATGATTAAAGCATGATTTGCTACATCTTCAATTACAGTGCCCGGAAACGGACCATGCACAGAATCTGTACGCAATAAATCGGCACGTTTAATAATTTCATCTGGGCCGTTGCCACGCGTAACAATAGCGCGTAAACGAAGTTGCTCGCCTTTACCTGCTTGTGCAATAAGTTCGCGAGCTGCTAAACGACCAATACGTCCGAAACCAAACAATACCACATCTTTTGGAGAGATGGCATTTCCTTCGCCAACAAAATCTTTCAATTTAATTTTGATAAAATCTGCGGCAGATTTGTGTTTATCTTTTTCGTGATACCACTCAAAAGCTAATTTACCAATATCAATTTTAGACGGACAAATATTGTCGGCTTTATAAATTTCGTGCGCTAACAAAACGCTGTCTTTTACGGTAATAGGTTTTTTAACGATATCTTTTGCATACATGTGCAATTTCATAATCTCGCTGGCACTGCGGTCAACTAATTGATTACGAAATAAAACCAGTTCGATAGATTTTTCGAACCATAACTTACCAATGGTGCTAATTAAATCGATGGTTGCTTTTTCTTGCTCAATCCAATCATTTAACTGCTCTTGGTAACCAGTGTTTACTTTTGATAATGTATCTGCACTCATGAGTTTAATTTTTTTGCAAATATAACCATTGCTACGTAAGGTTTTACGTAAAAATTGACAAAAAAAAGTATGCGATTTACTTACCTAATTGAGGTACAGTAATTTAACCAATAAAAAAGCAATTTATTTTTTAAGGTATTTTGCGCTGAACATAAAAGGAAGTAGAGTTTCAATGCTATTAGCGCAGAAAACTTTGCCTGTAGTAGTCGCCATAATTAATCGTATTTTTTTGTTGTGATGTTGCTCGTACTCAGCAATCGCTTGTCGGCAAGCACCACAAGGCGTTAAGGGCTGATCGGCCTCTACATCGCAAATAACAGCAATGGTTTTTACGGCCACATCTGGGTATTGAGAACCCGCATAAAAAATAGCCACACGCTCAGCACACATACCCGATGGGTAAGCTGCATTTTCTTGATTATTACCGGTAATAATTTTTCCGTTTTCTAAAAGTATAGCGGTACCTACACTAAATTTTGAGTACGGTGCATATGCATTGCGCATAGCTTTGGTGGCTTCTTGTATTAAAATAAATTCTTCGGGAGGTAATTGGTTTGCGCTTTCAAACACATCAACCGAAATTACGTATTGTAGTTTTTCAGGATTCATGGCAATTATTTTTTTTAATTAATTTGCGCCATGGTGTTCGCCAATGGCTCGGGTCATAAGAATTATTTTTTTAATAAAAGATTTTTATCGCTTAAAACTTTACCCAACGTATCATAAATTCGCTCTTCAATTGGTTTTCCAACGCTATCACAATAAATCCAAGTACCAACGGCTTTGTCTTGTTTATAATCTCCTTCGTAGTATAATTTTCCGTTTTCAGAATATACTTTAGAGTGTCCGTTCATTTTGCCATTATCGTAAAAGGCTTCACTCCACATGTGTCCGTTAGGGTAAAAATAAAACCATTGTCCGTGGCGTTTACCAAACCTAAAATATCCTTTTGTTTTAACTACGCCGTTTTCATATTTCTGAAAAAACTCGCCCGTGTAATCTGTATCAGGTGGTGCAAGATCATCTACAATTTTATCCATTTGAGATTGGATTTGTTTATTGATAGAATCTTCGGCTGTTACAGGCTTTGCAGCGTCATCTGTTTTGTTTGGAGATGTACAAGCAAACATTATAACAGTTAATGCAAATATGATAAGTAAACTATTTTTTAGCATGATTTATTTTTTTCGTTCTACAGTATAAATAACTAATTGTTCTAATGATTTTTTGGCGGCACCTTCCGGAAAACCTTTAAGCAAATTTAAAGCTTCATTTTTATATTGATGCATAATTTTTTCGGCGTATTCAATTCCTTTTTTTGCGAAAACGAAATCAATTACCTGTGCAACACTTTCAGGTTCTTCGTTATGGTTTTTGACTAAGTTGATAATTTTTCGTTTCTCTAAATAAGTGGCATTATTAAGTGCATAAATTAGTGGAAGCGTCATCTTTTTTTCTTTGATATCAATACCAGTTGGCTTGCCAATTTCGTTTCCATCACCAAAATCAAATAAATCATCTTTTATTTGAAACGCAATACCGGTAAGGGTTCCAAACTGTTTCATGGTTTCTATTACTTGCTTGTCTTGCGTAACTGATGCAGCACCTGAAGCGCAACAAGCGGCAATTAAAGTGGCTGTTTTCTGGCGAATAATTTCAAAATAAATATCCTCGGAAATATCCAGTTTGCGTGCTTTTTCTATCTGCAATAATTCACCTTCGCTCATTTCGCGAACAGCGTTGCTAACTAATTTTAGTAAATGAAAATCATCATTATCCAAAGAAAGTAATAAGCCTTTTGATAAAAGATAATCGCCAATAAGGACAGCAATTTTATTTTTCCAAAGTGCATTGACAGAGAAAAAACCACGACGCTCGTTACTGTCATCTACCACATCATCGTGTACTAAAGTTGCGGTGTGTAAGAGTTCTATTAAAGCAGCAGCACGATACGTGCTTTCATTGATTTCGCCGTGCATTTGCGCCGACAAAAACACAAACATAGGTCGAATTTGCTTGCCTTTTCGTTTTACAATGTAGCTGGTAATTTTTTCTAATAAAGGCACAGAGCTTTTCATAGATTGTTTGAATTTTATTTCAAACGCATCCATGTGGGCGGCAATTGGTGCTTTTATTTCATCTACTATTTTCACTACTATAATTGGGAGGGTAAATGTGCGAATTTATTAGTGAAATAAAAAAAATAGTTGAGGTTGTATTTGCGTTAGGGATTGGAGTGTAAAGCTTTTGTTGTAATCAACAAAACTTGAAACGTAAAGCGCGCCGTTTGAAATGCTTTTCAGCATTCATTAATTCTTCTTTAAAACAATAAAAACGAATTAATAAATCAAACGGAACGCCCAAATTACGTAAGAATAAGTCTGCTTTAATAGTCCTCCCAAAACACGAGAAGGACTAAGAATGATTTTTACAACAACTCGTTTGCCAAATTAGCTAACTCGCTACGTTCCCCTTTTTGAAGCGTTACGTGTGCGTAAAGTTTATTATCTTTTATTTTATCGATGATGTATGAAAGGCCATTACTTTGTGCATCTAAATACGGCGTATCAATTTGATGTACATCTCCGGTAAAAATAATTTTAGTGTTTTCGCCGGCACGGGTAATAATGGTTTTTACCTCGTGTGGCGTTAAGTTTTGCGCTTCATCTACAATAAAAAACACATTGCTTAAGCTACGCCCGCGTATGTAGGCAAGCGGACAAACAATAATTTTTTCTTTCTCAACCATCTCTTCAATTTGTTTGTACTCTTTATCTTTTTCGCCAAACAAACTTTTAATAAATTTTAAATTATCCCACAATGGTTCCATGTATGGGTTTAGTTTAGATTTTATATCGCCTGGTAAATAACCAATATCTTTATTACTTAACGGAACAATTGGGCGCGCAATATATATTTGATGAAAATTACGACGTTGCTCTAAAGCACCCGCAATAGATAAAAGCGTTTTACCAGTACCTGCCACACCTT
>JBDTJJ010000405.1:0-7118 GCA_039935895.1 Bacteroidia bacterium
TTTTACAGAAGAAAACAAAAAATTAGATGAATTAACCTGAGAGAGCCTGCTACTAAACGAGTTTAAAAACAACGGCTTTGGCAAATTAGTTTGAGCTTTTAATGAGATAGAAAATCCCATTAAAAAACAAAGGACAAAAACGTTATATGTAACTAACTTTTTGATGCGGTAAAGATATGCCTAGCAGGCTCAATTAGTAGTCTCGCTAGGAATCGAACCTAGATCAAAAGTTTAGGAAACTTCTATTCTATCCATTGAACTACGAAACCAAATTAATTATTAGATAATTAACATTGCATCGCCATAAGAATAGAAACGATATTTTTCTTTAATAGCTTCTTTGTAAGCTTTCATAATTAAATCGTATCCACCAAAAGCGCAAGTCATCATTAATAAAGTAGATTCTGGCATGTGGAAGTTTGTAACCATACAATCTGCTACACTAAAATCATACGGAGGAAAAATAAATTTATTTGTCCAACCTTTGTATGGGTTTAAATGCCCCGATACACTAACCGAAGTTTCCATGCCGCGCATAACCGTTGTACCTATAGCGCAAACTTTTTTCTTAGCATCTTTTGCTTTGTTTACAATTTTGGTAGTTTCTTCAGATATGTCAACCTCTTCGCTATCCATTTTATGTTTGGTTAAATCTTCCACTTCAACCATTCTAAATGTACCTAAACCAACGTGTAAGGTAACATAACCAAAGTTTATACCTTTAATTTCTAAACGTTTCATTAGTTCTCTGCTAAAATGTAAACCTGCTGTTGGTGCGGCAACTGCGCCTTCATTTTTAGCATAAATTGTTTGGTAACGATCTTTATCGCTTTCTTCCACTTTACGTTTAATGTATTTTGGTAATGGAGTTTCACCTAAGTTATATAACATTTGGCGAAATTCATCATAAGGTCCATCAAATAAAAAACGTAACGTACGTCCACGAGATGTTGTATTATCAATTACCTCAGCCACCAACGAATCGTTATCACCAAAATAAAGTTTATTGCCAATACGTATTTTACGCGCCGGGTCAACTAATACATCCCACAATCTGCTTTCTGTATTTAACTCGCGCAACAAAAATACTTCAATTTTTGCACCCGTTTTCTCTTTGTTACCATACATACGTGCCGGAAACACCTTGGTATCATTCATTACCATTACATCACCTTCTTCAAAGTAATTAATAATATCTTTAAATTTTTTGTGGTGTATTTTTCCTGTTTTTCTGTCAACCACCATTAAGCGACTTTCATCGCGATTTTTTGATGGATACTCTGCTAATAATTCTTTAGGCAGGTTAAATTTAAATGCTGATAATTTCATTTTTTTGTCTTATTTTTTAGCAAGACACGAATTGCCGTGAGGCGACAATTTCATAATCTTACGGGATTAATTTTAAAAGTGGACAAAGATAGTGTTTAAAAAGGCAAAAGTCAAGTACAATTTGGGCGTTCCGGCGCTTTGGCATTTCGAGCGATTCGAGAAATCTTTCGCGCCGTCGGGCTTTACGCTTCAAATCCTCGGCGGTTACGCCTGTGGGTTTTTCGCTACAATCCCTAACGCAAATACGCTTAGTGTTTTATTTACATAAATTACAGCTCACTTATCTTAAAAACATTTTTGGCTCTAATTCCTTTTTCGGTATTTTCTAAATGACAAGCTTCGTTTACCGAATCGTGTTCAAAAAACAACGTCCAGTTATTATTTACTGCATTTTGTAAAATGCGTTCTTTTTCTTTTAAAGTTTCTAAAGGTCTAACATCATAACCCATCACGTAAGGTATTGGCAAATGCCCAACCGACGGCAATAAATCGGCACAAAACAATACGTTGTTTCCTTTGTAATTAAGTAATGGCAACATCATGCTCTCGGTGTGTCCGTTAACCAACAGCACATTAAAGCCGGGCAACCACTCGCCTTCTTTATCAATAAAATTTAATTGTCCGCTTTGTTGTATAGGCAAAATGTTTTCTTTTAAAAAACTTGCTTTCTCGCGCGGGTTTGGGTTTGTAGCCCAATTCCAATGTTTACTGTTGCTCCAATATTTTGCGTTTTTAAACGTAGGTTCTAATTTTGTTTTGGCGGCATCGGTATATTTTATGCTTCCGCCGCAATGATCAAAATGCAGGTGCGTTAAAAACACATCGGTAACATCATCAAAAGTAAAACCATGTTTTGTAAACGATTTTTCTAACGAATCATCCCCATGCAAATAATAATGCGAAAAGAATTTTTCGTTTTGTTTGTCACCCAAACCGTTATCAATTAAAATTAAACGGCCTTCTGTTTCCACCAACAAACAACGCATACTCCAACTGCACAAATTATTTTCATCAGCCGGGTTTGTTCTACTCCATACCGTTTTTGGTACTACGCCAAACATAGCACCACCATCTAATTTAAAATTTCCGCTATTTACTGAATATAGTTTCATGGTTTTAGTCTATCGTTGTTTTTATGTCTTTCGCTATCGCGTGAAGTTTTCTTTTGTAGATTTTCTTCCAGTGCTTTTTCTAAATCAACACCTGTTTGATTAGCAATGCACATCAATACAAACATCACATCGGCAAGTTCATCACCAAGGTTTTTGTTTTTATCACTTTCTTTTTCAGATTGCTCTCCATACCTGCGACTCATTATACGCGCCACCTCGCCAACTTCTTCGGTTAAGATTGCCATATTTGTAAGCTCGTTAAAATAACGCACACCGTAGGTTTTAATCCAGTCATCTATTTTTTGTTGTGCTTCTTGTATGGTCATTTTACAAACATAAAAAAAGCCCTCGCGTAATGCAAGGGCTTTCCTCATAAATAATATAAATTAAGCCTCTACACCCTCTTCCATATAAGCTTCAATAGGCAAGCAAGAACAAACAATATTTCTATCGCCATAGGCATTATCAACACGTGCAACACTTGGCCAAAATTTGTTTGCTTTAACCCATTTTAATGGATACGCAGCTTTTTCACGATTATAGGTTTTATTCCAATTATCGCTAATGATTAATTTAGCGGTGTGTGGCGCATTTTTAATTACGTTATCTACTTTGTCAAATTTACCGTCGGCAATTTCTTGTATCTCTTTTCGGATAGCAATCATAGCTTCGCAAAAACGATCAAGCTCTGCTTTGTTTTCGCTCTCAGTTGGCTCAACCATTAAAGTATTTGCAACCGGAAACGCCACTGTTGGAGCGTGATAACCATAATCCATTAAGCGTTTTGCCATATCAGCTACCTCAACACCGCTGCTCATTTTAAATTCGTTACAATCTAAAATCATTTCGTGTGCACAGCGTCCGTTTTTGCCGGTATATAAAATTTTGTAATGATCTTTTAAGACCTCTTTCATATAGTTGGCATTTAAGATGGCCATTTTTGTTGCCTCCATTAAACCATCCGAACCAAGCATTTTAATATATCCATAAGAAATTAAAAGTATTAATGAACTACCGTAAGGTGCCGCAGAAACCGCACTGATGGCTTTATCGCCACCTGTTTTAATGACAGGATGCGAAGGTAAAAAATCAACCAAATGTTTTGCCACACCAATTGGCCCCATACCCGGACCGCCACCGCCATGCGGAATAGCAAATGTTTTATGCAGGTTTAAATGACAAACATCTGCGCCAATGCTACCAGGAGAAGTTAAGCCAACCTGTGCGTTCATGTTTGCGCCGTCCATGTAAACTTGTCCGCCATTATCATGAATTATTTTGGTAATTTTTTTAATACTCTCTTCGTAAACACCATGCGTAGATGGGTAAGTAACCATTAAACAAGAAAGCGTTTCTTTATATTGTTCTGCTTTTGTTTTTAAATCAGTTACATCAATATTTCCTTTATCATCGCATTTTACAATAACAATGGTCATGCCTGCAAGTGCCGCCGACGCTGGGTTTGTACCGTGTGCCGAAGAAGGAATTAATACCACATTACGATGCGGATTTCCGTTAGCGATATGATATGCGCGTATAACCATTAAACCGGCGTACTCGCCTTGCGCGCCACTGTTGGGTTGCAAACTCATTTCGGCAAAACCGGTTATGTTGCTTAAATCTTTATTTAATTCTTTTAAAATAAGTTGGTAGCCCTTTGCTTGTTCGATAGGAACGAACGGATGAATGTTTGCAAACTCAGGCCATGTTATTGGAAGAAGCTCAGAAGCAGCATTTAGCTTCATCGTACAAGATCCTAAAGAAATCATAGAATGAACTAATGATAAATCTTTATTCTCTAAACGTTTAATGTAACGCATCATTTCTGTTTCGCTGTGATACGAGTTAAAAGTTGGGTGCGTTAAATATTTTGAAGTACGATTTGCTTTTGAAGATGCAATGATGTTTGATGTTGCTAACTCAAAAGAAGTAACTTTTTTAGATGCTGCATCTGCAAAAACCTGAATAACATCAATAACATCGCCTTCTTCAGCTGTTTGATCTAACGAAATACCAACATGTTTATCATCGATATAATGAAAGTTAATTTCATTTTTCTCTGCGATAGCGCGAACTTTTTTTGCATCAGCTTCCACAACAATCGTATCGAAAAATAATTTTGTCTTGATGTTGTAACCTAATTTTTTTAATTCTTCGGCAATATTATTTGTGTTAGCGTGCACTTGTTCTGCAATAGATTTTATTCCATCCGGACCATGATAAACCGCATACATACTCGCCATAATAGCTAAAAGCGCTTGTGCAGTACAAATATTTGAAGTCGCTTTTTCGCGTTTAATATGTTGCTCGCGTGTTTGCAAAGCCATGCGTAATGCTGGGTTTCCTTCGGCATCAACACTCACCCCAATAATACGACCGGGGATTAAACGTTTGTAATCTTCTTTACAAGTCAAAAATGCAGCGTGAGGTCCGCCATAACCTAACGGAACACCAAAGCGTTGTGAGTTACCAACCACGCAATCTGCGCCCCATTCGCCGGGAGGAGTTAATAAAGCAAGTGCCAATAAATCGCTGGCAACAACAACTTGCACTTCTTTGCTGTGTGCGGTTGCTGTAAAGTTTTTATAATCGTTTACTTCTCCGTTAATATCTGGGTACTGAATTAATGCACCAAAAAAAGAATCATCAAAAACGATTGTGTTTGCATCTCCAACTACAACCTCAATTCCTACAGGGACAGCACGCGTTTTAACCACATCTATATTTTGTGGGAAACATGTATTTGATACAAAAAATTTATGTGCGTTTTGCTTTGTTTTGCTTCTGTTGTTATGAAACATAAACATAGCTTCTGCCGCTGCTGTGGCTTCATCCAACAAAGATGCGTTTGCAAAAGGCATAGCAGTTAAATCCATAACCACGGTTTGGAAATTTAAAAGAGCTTCTAAGCGTCCTTGTGCAATTTCGGCTTGGTAAGGCGTGTAAGCTGTGTACCAGCCCGGGTTTTCTAACACGTTGCGCTGCACAACTGCAGGCACAATGGTGTTATAATATCCTAAACCAATGTAACTACGAAAGACTTTATTTTTTTTAGATAGCGCACGCAAGTGTTTGGTATATTGAAACTCCGTCATAGCTGCGCCAACCTTTAATGGTTTTTTTAAGCGAATTTGCTCGGGCACGGTTTGATTAATTAATTCGTCAACACTCGAAACACCAATTTTTTCAAGCATTTGGTTTACTTCTGTTTCACTCGGACCGTTATGTCGGTTTACAAATATATCTTTCATGTAAATAATTTAGAACTGCAAATTTACGAAAAAGCGCAAGCAAATAATATGATTTTTAGCATCTTTTTTAACTGTATATTTGATGCAAACAGCCTTCTATGAAACGTTTATTTTTTATTGCTATTTGTTTTTGCTTAACCAATTTTTTATTGGCGCAAAAAAAGCCAGCCGATACGCTGTATTTAATGAATGGAAACGTTATTGTATCGCCGGTACTCGACTCTAGCTTTTTGGCTGCTACCTTTGTTGATCCAGAAGACAGCACTAAACGCCAGCATATTGAAAACGAAAATTTATTTGCGATAAAATATCATAACGGACAAACTTTTTATTATTACAAAGAAGATACGATACAAAATTATTTTTCGAGAGATGAAATGAATATGTACATGCAGGGCGAACGAGATGCAAAAAAAGGATTTAAAGCTAAAGGTTCTTTTTACGGAACAATGGCTTGTGGCTTGGTTGGCGGACTTTCGGGTACGTTTTTTGGTCCGCTTTTGCCAATTGCGTATTTTGCTACAGTTGGTATTCCTAAAGTAAAAATAAAACACAACACCATCTCAAACCCAGCTAATGTAGATTTTGATTCTTATCTTTTAGGTTATGAAAGAGTTGCTCGTGCAAAAAGACGTAAAGCCTCGTTAATTGGTGGCGGTATTGGTTTGGTTGCCGGTTACGTGCTTTGGGCTTGTTTAAGAAACAGTATTTATCCGGCTGGTTGGAGGTAGTTGTATTTGCGTTAGGAACTGAACGAAAATACTTTTTGTAATTAAGTTGAGTGCTAACTATTAGACATTCTGTTCATATCCATGTGCAGCATATTCCAACGGTGTCCGTCTAAATCAACAAGTCCAAAACCATACATCCAAAGTTGCAATTACATTTTTTACCGGAAGATTAATCCGCAATTCTTTTGTCATTCTTTTTTATAAAGGAATGTTACCGTGTTTCTTTTTAGGAAGTTTCTCTGCTTTGTTCTCCAGCATTTTAAATGCTTTAATTAATTTTTCGCGCGTTTGCTCGGGTTTAATTACTTCATCTACAAAACCACGTTCTGCCGCACGATACGGATTAGCAAACATAGTTTGATACTCAGCTTCTTTTTCTTTCCACTTTCCATCTTTATCAGCAGCGCTTGCAATTTCATTTTTAAAGATAATTTCTGCAGCACCTTTTGCACCCATCACAGCAATTTCTGCACTTGGCCAAGCATAATTCATGTCAGCACCGATGTGCTTGCTATTCATTACATCATACGCACCGCCATAAGCCTTGCGTGTAATTACGGTAATTCTGGGAACAGTTGCTTCGCTAAAAGCATATAAAAGTTTAGCGCCATTGGTAATGATGGCATTCCACTCTTGATCGGTGCCCGGTAAAAAGCCCGGTACATCTTCAAATACTAATAAAGGAATATTAAAGC
>JBDTJJ010000406.1:0-3561 GCA_039935895.1 Bacteroidia bacterium
ATTTGCCCAATTAGTAGTAAAAATAAAATAAAAACCTTTTTCATTTTTTCATTAATCTTTTTCAAATATAGTGAGCGGAAAGGTGCTGTGGTAAATTATTTAATAAGTGGCGGCAGTTTCTTTATAACTGGTCGGTTTTAACAAATAACTGGTAAGGTTTTTACTTTTTAAGCGGACTCAAATTAAAGGCTTTTGCCTTCTCCACCATAAAATCAAAAGCTTCTTGGTAATCATTTTTAATGATACCGTCTAATATCGCTTCGCGAATGGCGGTTTTAATTACACCAACTTCTCGCCCTGCGGGAATATTAAAAATTTCCATAATTAATTCGCCGGTAATGGGTGGTTGCCAGTTGCGTATGCGATCTTTTTCTTCTAGCTCTTTTAATTTACTGCGGACTAGTTCAAAGTTTTGTAAGTAGCGTTGCTTTTTAGCGAAACTTTTAGTGGTAATATCGGCATCGCAAAGCATCATCAATTCATCAATATCATCGCCGGCTTCAAACAATAATCTTCTCACCGCCGAATCGGTAATTTCTGATTTTGCCAATACAATGGGGCGCAAATGCAACAAGACTAATTTCTGCACATACTTCATTTTTTCGTTTAAGGGAAGTCGTAAATCGGCAAATATCTTTGGCACCATGCGCGCACCTCTATCTTCATGCCCATGAAATGTCCAACCTTTTTTTTCTTCAAAACGTTTAGTGGCGGGTTTGGCAATATCGTGCAAAATGGCGCTCCACCTCAGCCACAGGTTATCACTGTTTTTGCAAACGTTATCTAAAACCTCCAACGTGTGGTAAAAATTATCTTTATGCGATTTACCTTTTATGGTTTCCACGCCATATAAATTAGCCATTAACGGAAATATCAACTGCAACAAACCGCTATCAAACAACAATTTAAAACCAACCGATGGCACAGACGAAAGAATGATTTTATTCAACTCATCGGTAATTCTTTCTTTAGAAACTATGCTGATGCGTTCTTTGTTTTGTTTGATGGCTTCGAACGAATTTTCTTCAATTACAAAACCCAATTGCGATGCAAAACGAATGGCGCGCATCATACGTAAAGGATCGTCGCTGTATGTAATATCAGGACTTAAGGGCGTGCGGATTAATTTGTTTTCTAAATCTTTCACGCCATCAAAAGGATCTAACAATTGTCCGAAATTTGTTTTGTTTAAACCAATAGCAAGCGCATTCATCGTAAAATCACGGCGGTCTTGGTCGTCTTTTAAGGTGCCATCTTCTACAATTGGTTTACGAGATTCTTTACGATACGATTCTTTACGTGCGCCCACAAACTCTACCTCAACATCGTTGTATTTTATTTGCGCGGTGCCAAAATTTTTAAAAACAGAAAGGTGTGCTTCGGCTCCCAGCTTTCGTTTCACGGCTTCGGCTAAATCAATACCTCTGCCAATAGCCACCACATCAATATCTTTATTGCTACGATTTAAAAAAATATCGCGCACAAAACCACCAATTACATAAGCCTCAACACCCAACTCATCGGCACATTGGGTAATTAGTTTAAATACAGGAGTATCTATGTGTTTTTGAAACATGCTGCGAAGGTAAGTAGTTGTGTTGTATGTTGTACATTGTATTTTGTATCTAGCCTGTGTACAAAATACAGCATACATTATACAACTTTCACTACTTTTGAATTTTAAATTAGCAAATATGATTTTAGGAGTTATCCCAGCACGCTATGCGTCGAGCCGTTTTCCGGGCAAACCATTGGTAGATATACTTGGCAAGAGTATGATACAACGTGTGTATGAGCAAGCAAAAAAATCGAGCAAGTTAAGCGATGTAGTTGTGGCAACTGATGACGATAGAATATTTAATCACGTAAAAGGGTTTGGTGGAAACGTGGTAATGACGGAAAGCAACCACCCAAGCGGGACTGACAGATGTTATGAAGCTCTACAAAAAACAGGTAAAGAATTTACGTACATCATAAATATACAAGGCGACGAACCTTTTATTGATCCAACCCAAATTGATTTATTAGCAAGCGTTTGTGATGGCAAAACTGAATTAGCTACATTGATGATTCCAGTTGATTCGCACGAAGTGTTGTTTGATACCGGCGAAGTAAAAATTACCATGAACCAAAACCACGAAGCGCTTTATTTTAGTAGAGAGGTTATTCCGCATATAAAAGGCGTTGACAAAAAAGATTGGCATAAACACTTTCCATATTATCGTCATGCGGGTTTGTATGCCTATCGTGCAGATGTTTTAAAAGCGATAACTAAGCTTGCGCCATCATCTTTAGAAAAAGCAGAAAGTTTAGAGCAATTGCGTTGGTTAGAAAATGGTTTTAAAATAAAATTAGCCATTACCAATTTTGATAGTCATTGTATAGATACACCCGAAGATATTGAAAAGGTGTTGAGGTTGATGAAGTTGAAATAGTTTATCTCTTCTTAAAATTGCAATTTTAATTACAATCTACATCGCCTGCGCCAATATGATCGAAGGCAGTAATAACTAATTGCTTGGTATAGCTTTGGTTGCTAATGGGTTTATCGGTAGGTCCGTAGCTTATAGCCATTACACTATCAGGTAGTTTTGCATCCAATTCGGGTAGTTTAAATTTTTTAATTAGGTTGCTAACTAATAGGTTGTCTTTAAAATCAATGGTAATTTCCCTGAGGTTTCCGTGTTCAAAATCTAAGTTTATGGCGGCAATAGATGTATCTATTTTAGAAGCTAACTGATTTGGAAATACGATGCCCTCGTAATAAGCGGCAATGTTTTTACATGGGTCGCCTTTGTTAATGTAGTTTTTATAGCTGCAATTAAAAATAGAATCTTTATGCCCAAGCTCTTGCTCTAACATGCAACCTATTTCAACCGGCGTTTTACGCGCCCAGCTTAATAATGGGTGTTTTACTAGTAAAGAAGGCGCTTCTTCTTTGGCTTTTGCCGGAGTGATGGTTGTGTTAACCACCTCGTTAGCATTGTTACACGAACTTAGTAAAACTAAAAACGCACACACAAGGTTTGGTAGTCGTGGTTTGCTTTTTTGTTTTTTCATTGGTTTACAAAGGAATGTTTCCGTGTTTCTTTTTAGGAAGTTTCTCTGCTTTGTTTTCTAGCATTTTAAATGCCTTAATTAATTTTTCGCGAGTCTGCTCGGGTTTAATTACTTCGTCAACAAAACCACGCTCTGCTGCGCGATACGGATTAGCAAACATAGCTTGATACTCAGCTTCTTTTTCTTTCCATTTACCGTCTTTATCGGTGGCGCTTGCAATTTCATTTTTAAAGATAATTTCTGCAGCGCCTTTTGCACCCATTACAGCAATTTCTGCACTTGGCCAGGCATAATTCATATCAGCACCAATGTGTTTACTATTCATTACATCATACGCTCCGCCATAAGCCTTGCGTGTAATTACGGTAATTCTTGGAACAGTTGCTTCGCTAAAAGCATATAAAAGTTTAGCGCCATTGGTAATGATGGCATTCCACTCTTGATCGGTGCCCGGTAAAAAGCCCGGTACATCTTCAAATACTAATAAAGGAATATTAAAGC
>JBDTJJ010000407.1:0-5256 GCA_039935895.1 Bacteroidia bacterium
AAACGCGAGGTTGGTATTAAAATACACAGTGGTCGTAACCGTATAGTACGTCGTATTTTCGAGCAAATGGGTTATGATGTGCTCCGCCTTGATAGAGTAATGTTTGCCGGTTTAACTAAAAAAAATGTGCCACGTGCAAAATGGCGTTTTTTAACCGATAAAGAAATTTCTTTTTTAAAAATGTTGAAGTAGTTAATAGGCAATAGCGAATAGTTATTAGCCGAACAACATGTCATTCCGAACTCGTTTCGGAATCTCATAAGATGTTGAAGTAACTATTCCCCTCCGTGAAGGGGTTAGGGGTGGGTTTCTACAATAAACAGGTATCAAGTAACACGTCATTCCGAAACGTGTTCGGAATCTCCTGAGATGCTGAAATGAATTCAGCATGACGATAAATGCATTTCATTTCCATCAATTCTATTGATGCTAAAAAGTTTTTCAGCGTGCAATAATTTATCTTATCAAACGTTTACACTATTAAATATATTTTAGTTTTGTAACAATGAAATCCATTATCGCATTTTTAGTTTTAATTGCAGTTTCGGGCTATAGCCAAACGCTTAAAATAAACATGTCAAACATTAGAAATGCAGCTGGTCTTATGTGTTTGGGGTTTTATACGAGTGATGAAAATTTTGACAAAGACAAACCCTTATTTGTTAAACTCATACCAAAAAACACCATGGTTAACGGAACACTTACTATTACCTATAAAGATATTAAACCCGGCACCTATGGCATTGCTTTATTAGATGATGAAAACAATAACGATAAAATGGATTATGGTTTAATTTTACCCAAAGAAGGCTTTGGTTTTTCAAACTATTACCACACAGGCTTATCTAAACCCAACTTTACTAAATTTAAATTCACCTTAACTAACGAAACAAAAACAGTAAATATTAAAGTAAAGTATATGTAAATTTTTACTATACAATTATCATTATATTTGCTTAAATTATTTTACATGAGCACAGAAAACAAAGGTTTTGGCATTGCCAGAGAAAATTATAAATTTTTTATTGCGGGGGTAGTCCTAATTGTATTAGGTTACCTGTTAATGATGGGTGGCGGCAGCGACGACCCTAATGTATTTAACCCTGAAATATTTAGCGTAAGACGTATTACCGTTGCTCCTTTAGTATGTTTAGCTGGTTTTGCAACTATTATGGTAGCTATTATGCGCCGACCTAAAAACGCAGAATAATTTTATGAATTATTTACAAGCTATTGTATTAGCCATTGTAGAAGGCCTTACCGAGTTTTTGCCTGTATCAAGCACCGGGCACATGATAATTACAACCGCCATAATGGGTATGCCCGTTACCGATTTTGTAAAACTATTTACGGTTGCTATACAATTAGGTGCTATTGCTGCTGTGGTAGTTATATACTTTAAACAGTTTTTTCAATCCATTAATTTTTACTTTAAACTTTTTGTAGCGTTTATTCCTGCAGCTATTGCAGGTTTATTATTGGGAGATGTAATTGATAGTTTATTAGAAAGTCCGCTGGGTGTTGGTATTGCCTTATTTTTAGGCGGAATTATTTTCTTGTTTATAGATAAATGGTTTACCGAAGAAAAAATACAATCAACCGATGAGGTAAGTTATATGCAAGCCTTTAAAATTGGCTTATTTCAATGCATTGCATTAATACCGGGGGTTTCGCGTAGTGGCGCGACTATTGTTGGGGGTTTATCTCAAAAATTAACGCGTAAAGCAGCAGCAGAATTTTCATTCTTTTTAGCTGTGCCCACTATGGTTGCAGCCACTGGCAAAAAATTATTAGACTTTTATAAGCACAGCGGCATACCTTCTTCCGAAGAAATAAAATTATTAGCCATCGGAAACGTAGTTGCTTTTATTGTTGCCTTACTCGCCATAAAACTCTTTATCGGTTTTTTAACCAAACACGGTTTTAAACTTTTTGGGTGGTATCGCATCATTGTTGGCGGTGTTATTATTTTGCTTTTTGCTATGGGCATTAAGTTAGATGTAATGTAAAACGTATGCGTTATCTTATCGGCCTTATACTTATTTTACACCTATCTTCTTGTAACGAAATTGTTAAGGGAGTTACCGAAGAAATCTCAGATTCAATGGCTGAAAAAGATTCTTTATTAGAGGTAAAAAATGATGTGGAAGATAATTTTACTTATCATCTTGATAAAGATTACAAAATTTTAGAACGTAAAAGATCTGGAGAGGATAGTTTGTACTTAGTACAACGATATTATGCCGATGGTGTAATATATGCCGACATGTGGTATAGAAACAATTTGCGTGATGGCATATCTATTTTTTATCATAAAGACGGGTCGCTATCTGTTAAGATTCTTTACAAAGATGATAAAGAATATACACTGCTTCAAGCAATTGATACGCAGGGGCATCCTCTTGATGGTGGGAATTTAAAAAACGGAACAGGTAAACTTATTATCTACGATCCACTAAACGATGCCAAATACCAAGAGCTCAATTATCTTAGTGGAAAAAAGAATGGAAATTTTGCAATTTATTTTTCTAACGGACAGGTGGCAGAAAAAGGAAATTACCTCAACAACAAAGTACAAGGCGTTTACACTAAATATTATAAAGACGGAAAAGTAAAAGAAAAAGGCACCTTTGTTGATGGCTATCCTGAAAATGAGTTTACAGGTTATTTCCGGTCAGGAGGCGTACATCAAATGGAAATATGGAAAGATAAACGTGTTCAATATTCGGTAGAGTATGATGTAAAAAAATTTAAAGTGAAAGAACAAAAATTTCAATTGATGGATAGCTCTATCATTGAAACAACTTATATATATGGCAATGATGGGCGACTTACTTCACAGGGCGAATTTAAAAATGGATTGAAATACGGCGCGTACATGTATTATCACGATGATGGAAAATTAAAATCTAAAGAGATTTGGAAAAATGATACGATGATGAGTGAAAAAACCTGGTACGAATCGGGCAATATAAAATCGCAAAGTGCTTTTAAAAAAGGCGAATTGGATAGCATTTATACTGAATACTATAAGGATGGTAAATTGCGCTTGCAGCAGCAGTACAAAAAAGGAAAGAAGAGTGGTACCTATTTTTCGTATTATTCTAATGGAAAAAAGTATGTTGTAGGCACTTACGCTAATGACGAACCGCTGGGTAAATTTCAATACTATACAAAGGAAGGTGTTTATAAAGGTGAGAACGAATTCAAAACTCCAAAAAAGTAACTCTACCTGTTTTTCTTTCTCAATAACTTTAACTCTTCTTTTTCTTTAACAGAACGTTTTTCTATGGCCGCACTAAAAGCAGTCGAACTAATATTAGTATGATGTTTTAGCAGAAAATCCCAGGTATCTTTTGGATATACGTTTCCAATTTCCCTCAGTGTCCAACCAATGCCTTTTTGCACAAAGTAATTTTCATCATTTAGCAATGGTTTTATTAAAGACAATAATTTATTTACAGGCAAAACCTTTTTTCTTTTCTTGCTATACTCAAGTAAAGCGACTAATGATTGTCGGCGTTCCCAAGGGTTTTTAGAAGTATTCCAACTTTTTAATTGTGGATAAACAAGTGCGGCATCTTTTTCTAATAAATAAGAATACAAATCTGACAAGCCATCAGAATGCGCCCAATTATCAACTCTGCCAACCCAATTTTTTGTAACAGTAAAAAGTGCTTTCGTATCAAAGACATCTTTATGTTTTGATATAAAATACAAAGCCTGATTCATGGCTTCGTATAAATTGCTGTGCAACCAAATTTCATTCCAAATTTCTAATTGTTCTTCTATAGTACGTAATTCAAAATTAGTATTCGTTTTAAAAACACCTCTTTGTGTAGGAACTGAAAGTCCAATAAAATCAAGTTCAGTACCAATGTATTTTTTTAAATCTTTAAACTTCGTTTTTTTATCGGAAGCCAAACTTGCCTGCAATTTTTTTACAAGTACAGGATGATGCTTTTTAAAATGATTCATAAAATATATTTAATCCAGTATAAAGATAAAAATAACAGCGTGAATGTTTAGCTTTGCCCAAAAATTATGTTTTTCTCTAAGTTAGATTACAATCAATTCATTTCTCAAATTCAAAACATCAATCGTGCAGAAGGTGATATTTTATTAGTTGATAAACCCTATCACATGACTTCATTTGAAGTAGTCAACAAAATTAAAATTGCCATAAAAAAAACATTTCCCGAAAAAATAAAAGTTGGTCATGCGGGCACTTTAGATCCTCTAGCAACAGGTTTATTAATTATTTGTACCGGTAAAAAGACCAAAATAATTGAACAAATACAAGCCTTAGAAAAAGAATATACAGGTACTTTTTTAATGGGAGCAACCACACCTTGCTTTGATAAAGAACAAGAAATAGATTCTACATTCCCTACTGAACATATTACAGAAGACTTAATTAATCACACCGTAAAAAAATTTACAGGCAAGCAAATGCAAACGCCACCTGTTTTTTCTGCCGTTAAAGTTGATGGCAAACGTGCTTACGATTTAGCGCGCGAAGGCGTGGAAGAAATTAAAGTCAATCCAAAAGAAATTGATATTAAACTTTTTGAAATTACGCGCATTGCCTTGCCTGAAATAGATTTTAAAGTAGTGTGCAGCAAAGGCACTTACATTCGTTCTTTGGCTCGAGATTTTGGCTTAGCGCTTAACAGTGGCGCATACATTACCGCCTTAAGAAGAACACGCACCGGAGAGTACAACGTAAATAACGCCATTGTTCCAATTGTTAATTAAACGGCTGATATTTTTATTGTAAACTATTTTTAACCTACTCATTACAGCTTATTTTTGTTTATATGAACAACCGCCAAAGCTTTAGTCCTTTTGCTAACATAGATAAGTTTTGCGTGCTTTTTTATTTTTTACTGGTTTTAATGGGATGGCTAAACATTTATGCCGCTGTTTATAACGAAGAGCACAAAAATATTTTTGATATGAGTCAGAAATATGGCAAGCAACTTATGTGGATTGGAAGTGCAACCGTTTTGGCTATTTTAATTTTAGTTATCGAAGCTGATTTTTATACTGTGTTTGCCTACTTTTTCTATGTGTTTTTTTTATTGCTTTGTATTGCTGTCCCATTTTTAGGTAGAGAAGTAAAAGGCAGTCGCTCTTGGTTTCGCTTTGGCGATTTTGGCATACAACCCGCCGAGTTTATGAAGTTTGCAACCAACTTAGCACTTGCCAAATTTTTAAGTAACGCAAATTTACAGGTAGATCAAGGCAAGCGAG
>JBDTJJ010000408.1:0-4749 GCA_039935895.1 Bacteroidia bacterium
ATTTATTACGAATCGGGTTCATATAAAATACTGCCTGCGGCCGAAACCATACTTGCCAAAACAATTGAGAGCATGAAAAAAAATCCAACCTTGTTGTTAGAAGTACAATCCCATACCGATGCAACTGCCGGAGATGAATACAATATGGATCTGTCGCAAAAACGCGCCAACACCGTTGTAGATTATTTGGTAAGCAAAGGCATCGATAAAAAACGCTTAACTGCAAAAGGTTACGGTGAAACACAACTGACTAATAAATGCGCAAACGGTGTAGATTGCAGTGATGAAGAACATCGCCAAAATCGTCGCACGGTATTTAAATTAAGTTATCCTTAAAATTTTAATATTGCGTTTTTGTTCTATTATCCCTTGTCATACTGAACTCTAAGTATATAGGCGTTCTAGCGCTTTGGCATTTTTGATAAATTGAAGGATTTCTGCGCCGTCGGGCTTTTCGTTTCAAGTTTTGCCGATTACAGCAAAGCTTTCCTCTACAATCCCTAACACGAAATTACTTTTTTGTAAAAATAGATTAGCAAGGCAAATTTGTAGGTAAACAAAAAAAATACAGCACGTACAAATTGTAATTTTGAAGCGGCTATTTAATCGTAGCTGTTTAATTCTTCATAAAAGGCGCATCATTTAGGTTTGTAGTTATCCCTGCTTGGTGCGTTTTTTATGCTTCGTTTTCAAAATAAATTTTATAATATTTTCTGCCATCTTTTTCAACACCTTGTTCAATCAATTCTTTATTCCCGTGTATATAAATATGGAAATTTTTATCGAGTTTTAAAACGCTCTTAAATATTTTAGCTTGTTTTTTTACGGCTTGTGTCGAAATTTCAAAGCTATCATTTACCTCAATATTATTAGTTTCTCTATACGTTTCATCGAAATTTTGAAACGATTTTATAATTTCTTTATTAGAAAAAACTTCTTCTTCAAAATCTTTTTTATCAAAGGTATCATGGGTTTTAAAATATTCTACCGATCGGTTTAGTAAATCAATTTGATCAGCTTTGCTAACCTCAAACTCTTCGGTAAGTTGTTTGGTAACAAAGTTTTTAGTAATATTTAAAAACTCTTTTGTTTGATGATATTCATCTTTGCAAGGTGTAATTTGTAAAAAAGTATCTTTCCAATATTGCGCTTCAGTAGTTTTGTTGGCTTTATCAACTATACAAACTTTAAATCCGTTATCTTTATCTACATTTAAAATTAAACAACCTTTATCTAATTTATCAACGTTTATTCCATCTTCTGGTTCAATTACAAAATCTTCTTCATCAGTATTTAATTTTAAAAAAGCTTGTCGGTTTTCCGATTTAAAAATTCCTATAGCATCCACCGATTTTTCCTCAAACTTAATATTAGACAAATAGGCAACAAATAAGTCTCCCGATTTTATTTGCGGATGCGTAGATAATTCATACAAATGCTTGGCAATATTGATGGAGTTTTTGTGAAACGTTTTAGGACTGTCAAATAATTGCGAAGCAAAAACAAACAATGGGTTTAAAGTAAAATCTTGATTGGTAAACGTAAACGAATTAAACTCGGGCGTGGTAAACGGACTCAGGAAAAATTTAGAAAGTAAATCAGTTACTTTTTCATCAGAAGTATCTATTACAGACTTTGACAAACGAAGTTCTTGCTCATTATTTTTATTGCCCACATAATGAATGGAAACTTTTTCGATGTTACTTTTTGTACAATCAATCATAATTTATAACCGTTTAATTTTAGTCAGAAAATGTAAAATTAGTTTTTTTATTTGAGGCGTTTAAATTGATAATTTTACTTTTAATAATCGCATCAAAAAAAACAAATAAACATGGCAACTATAAAAAAAGAATCGCTTGATTTTTTAAAGCTACTTTCAAAAAATAATAATAGAGATTGGTTTAATAATCACAAAGAAACTTATACCAAATCCCAAGAGAATATTATAAATTTTGCCGATGCATTATTAGTTGAAATGAATAAACACGATGCCATTGAAACAGTTTCCGGTAAAAAAAGTCTTTATCGTATTTACAGAGACGTGCGCTTTTCTAAAGATAAAACTCCATATAGTAATTATTGGGGTGGAGGTTTTAAACGTGCAACAAAACAATTACGTGGCGGATACTATTTTCATCTAGAAGCTGGAAATTCTTTTTTAGCAGGCGGTTTTTGGGGTCCAAATACGGATGATTTACAACGGATACGGGAAGATATGGCTTTAAATTATGCCGATTGGAAAAAATTACTTGCCAATAAAAAATTTGCTAATACTTTTGGAGGAATGTTAGGTTCGCAACTGGCAACCGCGCCGCGTGGTTACGAAAAAGATCATCCGGCAATTAAATTACTTCGTTACAAACAATTTATTTTTAAACATAAGTTTACCGATAAAGAAGTTTTAAGTGCCGATTTTGTTCAAAAAGCAAATGATACATTTAAAAATCTACGTCCTTTTTTTAATTATATGAGCGAAGTATTAACTACCGATGCCAATGGAGAATCTATTATTTAAAAAAATTATGGAACCAGTTTATATGCAGATAGACTACTAAAGTAAGATGCAGGATAGAAAACGAACTAAAATTTTATGTCAAAAACATTTGCAGATAAAGTAATTAATTTCAACCGTCGTTTACATTATTCGGGTAAACTACCAGAAAACTTCATGGTAATTAATCCGTATATGGATAATCCTGAAACGATAGAGGTAATGAAACAATTTTATCATAAATTTTATAACGATTCCAATAAAAGACAATTTATAATTGGCATTAATCCTAGTCGGCACGGAGCCGGAGTAACAGGTGTGCCATTTACCGATACCAAACGATTAGAAAACGTTTGCGGTATCAAAATGCAAACAGCACATACGCACGAAATTTCCTCTGTATTTATGTATGATATGATTGCTGAATATGGAGGCGCAAAAAACTTTTATAACCAATTTTATATCAATTCGCCATTTCCTTTAGCCATTGTGCGTAAAACAAAAAATGGCACTTGGTTAAATGCTAATTATTATGATGATCGTGTTCTTTTTGAAATGGTAAAAGATTTTATGATTGAGTCGTTAAAAAAACACATCAGTATGGGATTAGATACTTCTGAAGTTTTTATACTGGGAAAGAAAAATGCCGTTTTTATCCAAAAGTTAAATGCCGAAGCTAAATTATTTGGCCGTTTAAAAATCCTTGAACATCCACGATACATCCAGCAATATAAATCTAAAGAAAAACAAATTTACATTGATAAGTATATATTAGCTTTAAACAACTTTTAATAACCAATGAAGGCACATACCATTTATACCATAGGTCATTCTACGCATAGCCTTGCAGAATTTTTAAATATGCTTAACTCTTTTAATATTAAAATTGTTGCCGACATTAGGAGTTTACCGGGTTCACGCAGGTTTCCACAATTTAATAAAGAAGAATTAAAAATATCCTTAGAAGAAGCAGGAATACAGTACATACATCTAACTGAGTTGGGAGGAAGAAGGAAGGTAAAAAAAGATTCGAAAAACAATAGATGGAACAATAATTCTTTTAAAGGTTATGCAGATTATATGGAAACCTCAGCATTTGAAAATGCCATTGTGCAACTGGAAGATATAGCTCTAACCAAGCCCACGGCTTATATGTGTTCTGAAGCAGTTTGGTGGAGGTGCCATCGTTCAATGGTTTCAGATTATCTAAAAGCAAAAGGTTGGGCGGTATTGCATATTATGGCAATAGGAAAAATTATGGAACACAAATATACGGCACCGGCAAGAATAGTAGATGGCCAAGTATTATACTATGATGAACCTAGCAAAGAGTAATTTTTATTCTTCAAAAAGAATTAAAGGCTATACACAATTTAGAGTTAAGGAATAATACGTTCTGTAATTTCCTTTCCGGTTAAAATATCCTTACCGGTAAAATCTATATATTCTACTTTGGGCTCTAAACTAAAACCACCTTGTTTTACTTTAATAAATGTTTTGTGTAAAATCATTTTCTTTTTTAAAGGAGTAACATAAACACGGTACCTTTTTCCTGCATCTTTTTTTAAATACAGCGTAATTTTTGAGTAAGCCACCAATGTAAACTGATATTCCTCATTAATAGCCTGTTTAATTTTTATGCCATAAGCAAATTTATTTTCCATTTCAGATAGGTCTTGTTGTTGCTCTTGCTTAGTGTACATAATCCAAAAAACATGAATTGGATTTTGAGTATCAAGACTACCGTTTTTTTTGTTCAATTCGTAAACAACGGTATTGATATTCTCATCTCGTTGCAAAAAAAACAATTGGTTTACATTTCCTTTTGGAATAGGATACTCTTTACCATTCTCTATATTTTGCGCCGATATACTGCTGCATAAAGCACTTAGAAAAACAACAACGACAACAACTAATTCTTTAGAATACTTCAATTTTAATTGGCCGCTGTACCAGCAAACACGCCGTTTTTATAAACTTCTATTCCGGTTAGTTGTCCGTTAGCGTACACGTAGTTTTTACCATCCATAAAACGATTATCTTTAAAAACACCATCTTTTGTTTTTTGATGGTTACGATTGTAAAGCACAAAATATCCGTTTAAAACAGTAGGTAATTTTTGGTTAGGATCTTGCAGCATTTCATCATTACTAACACTTAGCGTTTTAGTATTAGGCATTGTCATGTTTGTATTTGTAGGAGCTTGCGTTGCAGGCATTGGTAATGCAACAGAAGCTGGGGCAACAGCACCCGCT
>JBDTJJ010000409.1:0-5935 GCA_039935895.1 Bacteroidia bacterium
CTTACGCTGCTAATAGCGCGTTTATGCAACTAATGCCAAATCCGGCAAGCAACCAATTAACTATTAATGTTAGTGGTTTAAGCAAAGATCAAAAAAGTAATTTAGTAATGTATGACATACTTGGAAGTGTAGTGCTTAAAGATGAGTTAGCTACTAAAGATACACAGTCTTTAACGTATGATATTACAGGTTTAAGCAAAGGTGTTTATATAGTAGAAATTACAAACTCAACGCAAAAAGTTGTTAAGCGTTTAATTAAACAATAATTTTATTCTTAAAATCAAAGCCTCTTAATTAAGTTTAAGGGGCTTTTTTATTTGTAATAAAGTGGTTTTTTTAGGAATTTTTTTTACTGATCAAATAATCTAAACTTATTTTGCCTGCACCTGTACATATAAGTGAAATAAGCATTAAAATATAGTTCCCTAACGTGTGCAGCCATTAAAATGTTAAAACTGGAAGTTCAATAACTTGTTAGCTTTCATTTAAGGACTTTTGTATATTAGATGCAAATATTATTCATGAAAAAACTTTACGCCCTTTTATTCCTTGCTTTTTTTGCCGACATACAAGCACAAAATTATTATATCAATAATTTTGCAGGTAATGGAGTAAATAATTATAATGGTGATGGCGGACCTGCCACAGCTGCTGCTATTGGACACCCCGAATGTGTTGCCATAGGTCCGTCGGGCAACGTTTATATTTCCGACCCTATTAATGGCGTAATACGTAAAGTAAACAGAGCGCAAAAAATATACACCGTTGGTTACACAAACTCCACCAGTCAATTTGCCATTAATGCAAACGAACTATTATATCTTACAGATAATTATGATAATAAACTTTGTACTTTAGATACACTTGGGCATTTAACTTATATTGCGGGTACAGGTAACCAAGGTCATACAGGTGATGGCGGACCTGCCACGGCAGCCCAATTAGATAGTCCCAACGGGCTTGTTCTAGATAAGCAAGGCAACATTTATTTTTCAGAAACTTCGTACATACGTAAAATAGATATAAATGGCATTATAACAACCATTGCAGGAGTGGGCACTACAGGTTATAGCGGTGATGGCGGACCTGCCACGGCAGCACAACTTAATAATCCATATGGCTTAGCGATGGATACCACTGGTAATTTATATATAGCTGATATGTCTAATAATTGTGTGCGTGTTATAAAAACCACAGGTATTATTACCACTATAGCTGGCACAGGTGTTGTCGGTTATACTGGGAATGGTGCTGCGGCCACGGCAGCTCAATTAAATGCACCTATGTATATAGCGATCAATAAACAAGGCAATCTTTACATTTCCGAAGTATCTAACTGTATTATCCGTATGGTAAACACATCGGGCATTATAAACCCCTTTGTCGGCAATCATACATGTTCAACTGTAGGGGATGGTTGGCCAGCCACTTCAGCAAGCTTAAATATACCTGAAGGCATTTGTTTAGATTCATTAAGCAATCTTTACGTATGCGATAACTTTGGAAGCCGTGTTCGCAAAGTAGGTTATTGCGCTGCCGATATTTCAATTACTGTAACAGGCACAACCGTAACTTGTGGAAATACAAGAACAGTTTTAAAAGCCACTGGTGCCACAACCTATAATTGGTATTCGGGTTCAACACATAGTTCAACCGATTCCTTAGTTCTTTATCCCCCTACTACTACCACTATTATAGTATATGGATTAACAGGTTCTTGTCCAGCCACGGCAACATATACGATACAAGTTACCCCATCAGTAACCATAACAGCTTCAAAAACTACTATTTGCAAAGGTGATACAACAACTCTAACAGCATTGGGCGCCACTTCATATTTATGGCTAGGCGGGCAACACTTGGCAACTATAAATGTAGCACCAACAAGTTCTACTTATTATACCGTTATAGCAAGCACAGGTAGTTGTAGCGCAAATCAAAATATAAACATATATGTAAATCCAACACCAACTGTTGGTATTTATAATAGTAATTTTTCAGCATTATATTGTCCGCAATCGCAAATTACATTAAATGCTGTCGGTGCTATAACTTACACATGGAGCGCTAATGTTAGCAGTGTAAATACACCAAGCGTAAGTATAAGCCCTCTCAACACGGCAACTTATAGTGTGGTGGGCACAAATACTTACGGCTGTGTTGGTAAGGCAACCAACATTATAAATGTAGTTGGCACACCAACTGTTTGGGCAACACCATCAACAACAGTATGCCCTGGTACATATGTTCAGCTGAACGCAACAGGCCCCGATCAAAATTGTACCTGGAGTACCAATGTAAATTATCCTGTTACCACAACTGTAGTAACTGTAGAACCACAAGATACAACAACCTACATGGCTACTTTTGATTATTATGATGGCTTTCATACTTGTTATATTAGTGATAGCATTACTATTTATGTGCCTTATGTAAATATTTCGGCGGGCAACAACACAAATATTTGTTTGGGCGATACAGTAACTGTTTCACCTACCAGTTCTTCGAACACTTATACACTAACGCCAGGTAATATTAGTGCAGCTAACATTGCGCTATCTCCTACTGTTACTACAACTTATACAATAACAGGCAGCAATGCATATTGTAGCAACTCAAAAATTATGCAGGTATATGTGCATACATGTAACTCCGATACAATAGGTAACGGAATAGCTTATAGTCATTGTGAAAATTACGACCTTACAAGTGGAAAATTTTCAGGATGGTTTGCACAGTCAAATAATAACGGGGCAACTGACTCAATAACTAACTATGGTCTTTTAAATCTAACTGGTGTCGATTCAAGTGGATATAACGAATTAAATCATGCGCATGAAGTTTGCAATGTAGGCTTCGATTCGTTAGTTAGTATTTTGCCCCGCATAAATGGTGTATTTTCGCAATCTGTTCGTTTGGGTAAAGATTTAGCGGGCTTTAACCACCAAACGCTTTCAACTACATTTAAAGTAGGCATAACCGACACAAATTTTGTTTTTTCGTACGCCTTTGTATCTGATGGGCATGGCCTTGCTCCTGCTGCTATGGCATCACCTAATGTACATGCCGAACCTTATTTTCAAGCAAAATTTTTTGATGCCAACAATCAGGAAATTACCGGTACACGATTTTTTTATGGAGCAGGTGCGGCTAATCCCACAGGTTATGTAATAGCAAATACCCCTATTTATTTTGGTGATTCAATTATCTATCAAACCTGGACTGCCGTTCACACCAACCTGAGCCAATATTTTGGGCAAATTGTTACCATTCTTTTCGAAACCTCCGATTGTAATGAAGGCGCACACTTTGGTTATGCCTATCTGCAACTAGGTTGCCCTGGCTCACAACGTACGTCTGCCATACAAAATTATACAGCAACAAATCAATTAAGGCTATATCCAAATCCTACAAAAAATAAGTTTACGGTTGAGTTTTCATCAACTGATAAACAACAACAACTGCAACTATTTGATATATCAGGAAAATTAATTTTACAGCAAAATATTAGCGGCACAACAACTATTGATGCAACTAATTTAGAAAACGGAATTTATTTGGTACAACTAAAAAATAGAACGAGCATTGGCATACAAAAAATTATTGTGCAGCATTAAATCAAAAACACTCTTTTTTTATAGGGATTATAAAGGTTTAAGTAAACAACACATAATATATTGATTATAAAATAATCATATTTATATAATAATACCTAACGCGAATACTTTTTCCCGATCAAGTAATCTAAACTTACTTTGCCTGCACCTGTGCATATAAGTGAAATAAGCATTAAAATATAGTATAAAGGAATTTCATAGCCATTATCTCCAGCCTCAAAACCATGAGCCCAGTGAACTGTTTTTATAGCAACCAACATAACAATTATTAGCGGAATAGAAATGATACGTACACCTAAACCTAAGATAAGTAATATTATACCAAGGCATTCTGTTCCGGTGGCTAAGTAGGCTTGAAAGTAAGGTGCGGGTATGCCCATGCCGGCAAACCAATCGCCAATGGCATGTACATCATGTAATTTCATTTCAGCAGGGCCATAAAAACCATAGGCTAAAATTAATCTGAACAATAATGGCGGAAGAACGTCTTTTGCTTTTTCAACCTTAGTGGCATAGCTTAGATATATAGTTTTTATACTCATAATTTTTTTATGGATTATTTTTTAAAGCCAAGCACAAAATCTTTCAGTTGCAAATCTTTACAAAAATTAATTACCTGCTCTTGTGCAAATACCTTGTCTTCAAAAGAAAATATAGCTTGTAGTTCATCCGTTATTTCTGCAATTGATTTTTCTTCCTCTATCTTTTCAATAGTTAGGGCATATAAAACAGAAATATCTAAAAATTGTACGCTACCTTTTTTAGGTTCGCGATACATTAAAATAAAATACTGCCCTTCGTTTTCTTTTTTAATATTTATTGGTGCTGTGGTATGAACGGGGTATTTTACAGATAGAATACGGTATTCAGGATTAACAACAAGCACATCTTCATTCCAGTTTCCATCTATTTTAAATGCAGGAAACTCTTCATCTTTCATGGTATGAATATCTAATTCAATCCACTCAAATAAAAGTAAATCATCCAAAAATGGAAGATCATACTTCTCTTTTAAATTTTTGTCGCAGGCATATTGGTAAAACTCGCCGGGCACTTTCCAAACATGTGGCGTTTGACAAGCATGTGTGCTAAAGAATGTATTTACAATCTCGTCCCACATTTCAGTATCAGCAAACTCATAAAAAATAGGAAACGCACTTTGCAACATATCATCAATAATGTTGTAAACCAACCTGCGGTAATGGCGAACATGTTTTTGGTTAACCTCTGTAGTCAGTGTCAGTTCGCCTGTCCGACAATAATCAGCCAGCTTACTTTGTATTGTTTTTGTATTATTTTGTAGCAGCATGTTGTGGTATCCAAACGTTATTACATATGTTTTGTAAGCGATTTAATTCGCCTTGTAATTCATTAAATTCAGGGAAATTAAAATCACGTTCCAATAAAACAGGCACCGGTTTTATTAAACGAGTAGTGTAATCAAATAAATCAAACACTGGGTCTATAATTTTTTCGCCATGTGTATCAATAATTAAATCTTCTTCCACCTGCAAGTGTCCAGCCATATGTATGTAAGCAACTTTATCAAGCGGTAATTTTTTTATAAATTCTTTCGCATCATATTTATGATTGAACGCATTCACATAAACATTGTTTACATCCAACAATAAATGGCAATCACTTTCATTTACAATATTCGATATAAAAGTAGGTTCGTCCATTTCGGCGGCTACAGCTGTGTAGTAACTCACATTTTCAATGGCAATTTTTTGTTCTAAAAAATCCTGTACGGTTTTTATGCGCTCCACAATGTGTTTAACTGCATCTTCTCTAAACGGAATTGGCAGTAAATCGTACAAATGCGCATTATCGCACTTGGCATAACTTAAATGTTCAGAATATATTTGAACCTTGTACTGCTTTAAAAATACTTTTAGCTTCTTTAAAAAATCCCAATCCAAGTCATCCGGACTACCAATAGAAAGTGATAATCCATGGCATGTTAACGGATATTGCTCGGTAACTTTATCAAAAATCTTTTTCCAATAACCGCCCATATCAATCCAGTTTTCGGGCGCTACTTCAATAAAATTTGGCTGAAGAATGTTTTCATTTAAAAACTCTTCAGCAAAATCTTTTCTAAACCCTATGCCTGTTTTACCTTGTATGGATTTCATTTTCTTATTTCTTTTTGGTGTTCCGGCTCTTTGTCATTTCGAGTGAAGTCGAGAAATTTCTTTCGCCGTCGGGCTTTTCACTTCAATCTTTTATTGATTTATTCATTCGTTTTTATTGTTTTAAAAAGGAATTCATTAATGCTGAAAAAGCATTTCAATAAAAGTATTTCCGTTGCAATC
>JBDTJJ010000410.1:0-10696 GCA_039935895.1 Bacteroidia bacterium
GGTTCAACAAAATCATTCTTCTCTAATTTAGAGTTGAAATTTTTTTCTACATCAACAACGTTATCCATGGCAAAAAAATTAATTAAATACTATACAAATATACTGATTTGTAGCTTGAAAAACAGAGTGGGTAAGAATAATTTTAATCTCATCTTAAAATTATTCTTAATAAAGCAATAAATACTGGTATAAAAACTAGAAACACAACAAGCAACTAGCGCTGCAAGCAACAAGCAATTAGAATCATTTATTAGGTATTTAATTTTAAATACAAATACATTTTGAATTAAATTATTATGTAATTTTGCTCCCAAATGTTGCGTAAAAGTTTTGCCATATTTTTTCTTTTTGTTTATAGCCTAGTGCTTTTCAAACCTTTATTTCCTATTATTGATTACGCTATAAATAAAGAATACATTGCGAAAAATCTTTGCGAAAATCGTAACAAACCTAAAATGAATTGCAATGGTAAATGCCATTTAATGAAGCAATTAAAAAAGGCAAATGCTACTATTCCTTCTGATGGAAATACCACCAAAGATTCATCAAATCAGGAAGAAAATTGCGTTCATGTTAGCTCTTATTTTGTTTTTAATGCCGAGTTTCAAACTTCTCAGGTAAATAACTCATACATCCATACTTTTAAAAGCAAACTTCCTTCAAATTACTTAAAAGATATTTTTCATCCGCCCCAGGCTTAATTACTAATTTATATTTCGATGCAGGTTTCTGTCTGCATTTATTAGTAATTAAAAATTATTTAAAATGAAGAACGTAAACATTCTTCTTTTAATTGGCATGCTACATGCCTGTGTAGCACTTTCAATAGAAAAAGGAGATAGTACAAAATGCAGTTTTTCCTGCTGCCGACCGGATGCGGTTGCTCCAGCAGGTATCATGACAGATCATGTACATGATAAAGGAAAATTTGCCATTGCCTATAGCTTTATGGATATGGCTATGAAAGGCAATCAAACAGGCACAACAACTGTAAGTAACGCCACCATATACAATAGTTATATTATGGCGACTAACCGCATGAACATGCAGATGCACATGCTAATGCCTATGTATGGTATAACAGATAAATTTACGGTTATGGCTATGCTAAACTATAATGTAAATAATATGACTATGAGCCCTATGCCAACGTTAAGCGCTGCCGAATTACCCGCCTGTTGCAAACCAACCGGTTCGTCGCCAAACGTATGTAAATCATCGGGCTTAGGAGATACAAAAATATATTTGCTTTATAATTTACTTGGCTCGGGTAACAAACGCTTAGTGCTTGGTGCGGGTTTAAGTCTTCCTACGGGAAGCATTCAGGTAAAAGGGGCTACTGCCCAAAGCAATTATGATGTATTGCCTTATTGTATGCAGCTTGGCACAGGCACCTATAATTTATTACCAAGTTTAGTGTATGTTGGGCAAGGCACTCATTTGTCTTACGGATTAGCTTTTAATGCTAACATTAAAATGGGTACAAACTCACGTAACTATGCTTTAGGTAATGAGTATAGTTTTAGTCCATGGTTATCGTATCAGTTTGCAGGCTGGATAAGCACATCGTTGCGAGCTGAATATTACACGCAGGATAAATTGTATGGCTATGATGCTTCTATTAATCAATCGTCTTTAAACGATGCCACCGCTAATTCTCTCAATTGTGGCGGACAAAAAGCAAGCGGTTATGTAGGCTTAAATCTTTACGCACCAAATAATTTTTTAAAAGGTGGGAGATTGCTAATAGAGTATGGTATGCCTTTTTATCAGAATACAATTGGCTTACAGTCCACATTAAAATCAACATTTACCGCAAGGTTGCAGTATAATTTTTAAAAAAACAAAATCTTAAAAAAAATTAATAACATGAAAAACAAAGTAACATTAATCGCAAAATTATTTTTAGCCGTTTGTACGGTCGCGTTTTTTTCTTGTAAAAAGAAAGATAACATAACCCCTACTCCGCCAACGCCTATGGGGACTATAGCACTGCATTTACACACCAATATCGATACAACTGAAGCCGATTCAGGCGTTATTGTAACAGATTATGTAAGTGGAAAAAAGTTTCAATTAAACTTGGCTCAGTTTTATATTTCAGGTGTTGTAGCTTATAAAGCAGATGGTACACCTCAAACGATAAGCAATGCTTATATTTTAAAAAATATCGCCCAAGAAATGTATATTATTGGCGAAGTACCTGCCGGAAATTACAAAAGCATTTCGTTTAATGTTGGTATTGATGCTTCTAATAACGCAACAGATCCTTCTTCGCATACTGGCGTGTTAGGTACACAAAATCCAAGTATGTGGTTTGGCAATACATCACAAGGTTATATTTTTATGAACGTGCAAGGTTATGCAGATACCACTTCAACGCATACTGGGCAGGTTAACCAGGCATTTGCGTATCAATTAGGCGGAAATAATCAATTAAAAAACATTAGAATGCCTGATAAAGCAAGTAATGATTATGTAGCTGTTACTACTTCAAACACAAATGCTTTACCTGCTGAATTTCATATTACTTGTGATTACGGTATTCTTTTGCAAAATGTAAATTTTAAAACTAATAACCCAGTAGCTACTCCTTTTAATAGTGATTCTACAACTGTTAAGCAGATTTGGAATAACGTTCCGGGTATGTTTAGATACGAAATGTAACCGTGATTAACACAAGGAAATATACAAGACAAGCATTGGCACTAGGGTTATTGGTTGCTAATGCTTGCCTTTTTTCTTGCAAAAAGAAAATAATAGATAATTCTTCCACTCAACCATTGCCCGCGGTAGTTTCATTTAGCCAACATATTGTTCCTGTTTTTAATGCTTCATGTAATTCAAGTGGATGCCATAGTGGAAGTTCTGCCGCTGCCGGATTAAATTTATTATCGAGTGTTGCGTATCAACAATTATTTTCAAAACATGAAATAGATACGGTAAACGTTAACTCCAGTAATTTACACATAGAAGTTGCATCAGGAGCTATGCCAAAAGGAAGTAATAAACTTAGCGAGTATAATATAAACTTAATCCAAAAGTGGATTCAACAAAAAGCAAAAAATAATTAATTTTAAGATGAAAAAATATATCGCAATAATACCAGTCATATTTATTCTTTTAAGCTGTGCGGAAAATAATGACCAAAAAACTGAAACAACAATAGTATCAAAACTACCTCCTGAAATGGAAGTTAAAGAAAATTATATAAAAATAGATTCTGCTTTACTGGCAACAGATAAAGATTTAGTTTGTGGAATGAGAATTAAAAAAAGAATAGTTGATACAACAACATACAAGGGTAAAATCTATATTTTTTGTGGCACAGGTTGCAAAGTGGCTTTTTTAAAAGAGCTCAAAGCATATTTAAAATAAACTATTATTAGCGTCTTTTTCTTTTATGATTCAGTTTATAACAACAAACCTAAAAAAATTAAACCTGAATGGAACCCACTAAAAGATGGCAAATAATGTCTGTCTCATTTTTAATAGCATGTTTCATCCCGCTAGGAAAAATAAAGAAATCACCCATTTTACTCGTGAAAAGTTCATTATTAATCACAAAGCTGGGTGTTCCATCAACAACAAAAGCATACTCGGTTTTATCTGGATGAATATGTTCTGGATAAACGGACTGGGCTTCAATTTTAACCAGCTTTACTCCACCATTATCAAGTTTAAGAAATTCTTTTCCTAAAAAACCTTTTACCTTTCCGGCATCCCAATTAAGTTTATCAGGCTCTATTTTATAATTCATGGGTGATGGTTTAATTTTTAAATATAATGCATTTCGACGATTACTTCCAATATTTTGCAAGTTATATTCTTTTTAAATAATGCTTCTTCAAATTTACTCATTTGAGTACTCTTATTTATTTCTCCAGTTATTTATTCCATTCTCATTCCTTAATTCAGGAAAAATTTGTTTATTGAAAAAGGCTTATACTGAAAATAAAAAGGCTTACCACCTTTGTTACTTCTGCTGCAACAAAGTAAAAATGAAAATTAGATGCCGGTATGCTTAACCCTTCTATAAGTATATGTGCGCGTTTATCTAAAACGGGCAACAACCAAATAGTTTGAACTAACAGCAGCATAGTTGGTAGTATAAAAAAGAATTGTTTAATAGAAAAAGGCATCTCCTTTGTAAATAAATAACTAAGAAAAATAATCAGCGCAAAAATCCACTCTACTCTATTTAGAACCTTAAATAAAATACTACCAATTCCTAAGCCAATTGGTAAGGTTACACCAGGAGCCTTGAATTTTAACCATGACTCCATAAAGCTAATAGAGCAAACAAAACCTATCCATAAAAAAACCACAGCTATTACCAGCGGATATTTTACTTCGTATATCATAATACGGATGTATTAGGATTATTACGATAGTATTGTATTTTATACTGAAACATTTCCGCCATTTTTTCTGCACGCCATTTTGCTTCTTTAGCTTTTTCGCCGGTAAAATTTTCGTCTATTGTTTTATAAAATAGAAGAATCCATCGATTAAAGTGCTCTTTTTCTATGGGTAAGTTAGCGTGTGGTGCAAACGGACTCCCGTTATACGTGTGTTGATCTAACAAAACCGTTTGCCAAAAACGATACATCTTTTCAAGATGAATAGGCCACCTATCTTGAATTTTATCATTAAAAATATTAGCCAATAATTCATCTTCTTTTACTTTTGAATAAAAGGAATCGACTAATAATTTAATGTCATCAATATTTAAAATCTCTTTTTCAATCATTTTAATTGTACAAAGATTGTAATTAGAAATTTAATAGAATTAAAATTGCGTTTACAACAATACTAATATAAAAAAATGAAAGGCACAATTTTCCCGAACCTTGAGCTATAAGAACTGAGTTAGAGGCCATAGTTACAACTGCACCAGCTACCAGCATTACATCGCTGGCATTGTTTTTTAAAACATACATACACGCTACTGAACCCAAGCAGCTTTGAATAATAATGAGCATAGCCATCCAACCAAAACGGGCGTTTTCAAATCCATCTACCTGCCTGTTAAACCAACCATTGCTTGAAATGTTACTACTACTTACTAAACCGATTTGTGAGTGTTTAATTGTTTCCATGATTTTTGTTTTTTTAATTGTTATATATTAAGACCTTTTTATCCTCTATTACTTCAAAAAAATTTATCGCTTCAAAAACGTAAGCCCATCTTTTAGACCAATTGAAAGCTCATAGATAGTGGTGGTTTCAAGCATTACTTTTAGTTCATCGCGTATTACTTTAAACTTATCGTGCACCGGGCAAGGGCGTTTTGCCGAGCATTCTTTTAAGCCTAATCCACAACCTCGGTAAATACTATCTCCATCAATAGCATAAACAATATCGCTAAGCTTAATATTGTTCATTTGTTTTTCATCTATATCAAAACCACCTGTTGGTCCTTTTACCGAATTAATAATACCATTCCTAGTAAGTATTTGCATCACTTTAGCTGTAAAAGCCTCTGGAGAATCAATTTTTTGAGAGATGTCTTTTAAGCTAACACGTTTATCATGTTTTGCCTGCCCTGCAATGTATATTGCAGCTCTTATTCCATATTCGCATGCTTTAGAAAACATATTTACTTAAATCTGATACAAAGATAATTAAAATTTATATTCAGACAAATATATCCTTTGTTATTTTTTCTAAAAATTAAGCTTTTAGGTTAATAAATAGTGTCCTACAAAAATGCAGGGCACTTCTATTAGAAATAATTACCCTTTCTTAATATTAATTGGCACCGTTAATTTAAAACTAATATTGCGCCCCATGCTATAAATACCGCTACGACCGGTGCCATTAATAGGGTAATTATCAAAATACTTTAAGCGACTCATGTTATTTTGATATGCTACATCAGCCAAATTAGTGCCAAACACGCCAATAGTAAAAAGTGTTTGTCCTTTTTTATTGATGATGTTAGAGCCAAGCCCTGCGTTAAGCAAGGTATAACCTAGAGTTTTGGTTTCGGTATTATAGGCTAAGAAAGCTCGGTTTTGCGTGGCATACCATTGCACGCCAAATTTTATGTAGATGTTAGCAAAGCACGCCACCTTTTTTCTAAACTCAGCACGCAATTCGGATGTGGTATGAACCGGCGGAATGTAGGGCAAATACTTAGTACTATCTGTTACCTTAACGCCATTGCCACCTAAGTTAAGTGCATATACAACAGAGAGCGCATTTTCAAAATGCAACCAATCAAGCGGATGCGGGTGTATATCAATACGAGCTTCGCCACCATATAATTGCGCGCTGGTTTGCTGAAATTTAAACACCGGATAATCTGCACCCGCTTGGGTAATGGTAGAATCTCCACCATGTTTACTTTGCAATTTTTGATTAAAAATATAATTACTGATGTTGTTGTTAAACAATTCTATACTGGTAGAAATGTGGGTATCATCATAAAAAATACCTACATCTTCTTGCAAAGAAAACTCAGGTTTAAAATTTGGATTACCCAGTTGAAGAAAACCTGTGCCAGGATGAATTCCATTAGCAGAAATTTCTGAAATGTTTGGCGCACGAAAACCACGAGCAACATTGACTTTAAACAATAATTTTTCTGATACATTAAAAGTTGCACCAACGCTACCACTAAAGCCCGAAAAAATATGTTTGTATGCCGTAAACTGATGATTAGCACCAACGGTATCTTTGGCAGTTACGAGCATATCAAAACCAGTAGTTGAGTTTGTACTTGTGTACATACTGCTATTGCTATAACTTCGTGTATCGTAACGCGCACCGGCAGCCAAATCCCACTTTTTAATATTCTTTTTTAAGAAAGCAAAAGGTGCAAAATCAAATAATTTATAATTTGGAATAACAAATTCGGTTGCCGAGTTGGTATTATTTGTTTGATACATGCCGTTAATACCCACAATACTTTCAAAACCTTTTTTCTCAGGTAAATAATATTTTACATCGTAGGTAACTGTATTTAATTTTAAAAATAATCCTGCCACCTCTGGCGCTTGCGGGTGTGCATACTCTCTGCGAATGCTTTGCTGATAACCGAGATTAACTGCCAGTTTGCTTTGCCCGATAATAAAATTATTATTTAAAAATGCGCGGTAATGTTGCACATGTTGATGCAGGTTAGTAATGGAATATGATTTTAATTCGGCAGGGGAAACAATAGGTCGTAACGTATCTACTTCGGTAATTTGCTTGGTGAATTTACGTGTTGTGCTATCTCTGCTTCCATCAGGTATTTCCTGCAAATTATCAAAGGCACTTACATTTAAATGCGAGTAACCCCATTTACGGTTGATACCTACATTTACATTAAAATCGGTTTCTTTAAAAGCTGTATTGTAAACTCGACCATCGTATTTGTTTTGATAGTCGGCAGCCTGTTTATGCGAAGCACGCATACCCCAAATAATACCCTTAGAATTACCTGCCACGTTTGCCGAAGCTGCAATCAAGCCGTTATTGGTTTGATAATTAGTTTGTATATCTCCTTTTATAACGCCTTGTGGCAGCGGGTTTGCAGGCAGCATATTTACAACACCCGCAAGCGCATCGCTACCATAAATTAAACTAGCAGGGCCTTTAATAACTTCTATTCTGTCAATTAAAAACTGATCCATTTCTATACCATGTTCATCGCCCCATTGTTGTCCTTCTTGTCGCACGCCATCAAACAGCGTAAGTATGCGGTTATAACCCAAGCCGCGTATAAAAGGTTTAGAAACATTTGGGCCTGTACTTAACGCACTAACTCCGGGTACCCGAGCTATCGCATCAATGGCGTTAGTTGCCGTATTTTGAGTAAGATATTTGTTATCGATAGAGATAATAGGTATCGGACTCCTTTTTATTTCTGTTGCCTTTGACATACCTGTTACAACCACTTCATTCGATTCTAAAACAGACTGCTCTAATATGATTGGAAGTTCTGAAGTTTTAGATAGATCTATCAACTGAATAAACGTTTTATAGCCAATTAATTTTACCTGCATAATAGTTTTTGTTTTAGGCAGGTTGTTTATTTCGTAAGAACCATCGGCTTTTGAAGCCGTTCCGTTTTTTAAATCGGGAAAATAAATTACCGCTCCCGGTAATCCTTCCTTGGTGTCTTTATCGCGTACAAATCCTTTTAAAGAATTTTGGGCGATACTATTATACATAACAAGTATTGCTATGATGAATAAAATATTTTTCATTTACTTAATTTTTAAATTGAATACATAGCAAGTGTAAAAAAACTTACCTCTTGCTAAAATAAAATCGATAAAAAATTAAGCTATTGGAGGCGCCCTTGCAGGAAGGTTTATTTTAGGAGAATATGAAGCCGTAAGAACTTCGGTAATTTTATATTGAGAAATAATAACACGAAAAACAGAAAGCGTATGTAAAACTTTTAAAGCATCATAAACAGGTGTATTGGTTTTAAAAATAGCGCAACTTGTGTGCGAGCTCTCAATGTGCGTGCCTAAATCTTTATGGTAATAAGCGCAATAGTTATCTGCCGTATCGGTATGGTTAGCAAATGCACTATGCAACACCGATGGCGGCAACGCCACCAACGAAAAAACAAGCAATAAAAATACAGCTATATGTTTTTTAATTTTTTGCACGTTAGCAAATATATAAAACTTAACAAACTGTAGCTAGTTTTAACACTTTACCTTGCTGTTTTTAGTTAAATTTGATGGAAATAATCTCAACATGAGAACATCAATTTTTATATTTTTTATTTTTTATTTCCTTTTAGGTGGATGTACAAAAACAGAAAACACATCGGCCACTTACGGCACTTCAAAAAATTATTCGGATGTAAGCAGCGCACCAGTAAATACAAGCGGCGCATTTTCATTTACAAAAATTACATTAAAACCTAACCCGGTTAAAATAGGTGTTGCTTCAAAATTAATTGCAACAGCAAGCGGAAATAATTTAACCTATAAATGGTCAACCTCGCATGGCGATTTGTTTGGCACAGGCTCTGCCATTTATTACAGCGATTCATGTATTGGAGCATATACGATTACTTGCACCGTATCAGACGGCACACAATCTAAAACACTTACTATTTCAATAACAGTAGCGAGTTAAAAAAAGGATGCGTTATACAATTGCATTACTCTTATTTTTATTTTCTTTCGGCATTGGTTATACTCAATGCACATCGGGCTGTTGTATGCCGGGGACAGTAAATTTTGGCGTACTAGATAAAGGAGATTTATTAGTGTTCTCTTTTTTTAAACGTAACTATTCTGATAAATATTACAGGGGGGATAAGCCTGCTGCTTTCAGCTATCTCGATAATGATTTTTCTGATTATGCCGGAATGAGTTTTTCGTATGGCGTTACCGCTAAGTTTACGGTACAAGGTAGTTTTGGTTATTTTATTAATAAGGTAGAAAATTTTAATATACCGATTATCGGCCAACAACAATTAGCCGGCCAAGGTTTTGCAGATGCTGAACTGTATGCAAAATATAATTTCTATCATTCTAAAAATGATGTGCTATCGTTAACTGCATCTGGCGGAATAAAACTACCAACGGGTGCCTATAAACTAGCTGTTGATAATGTAGAACTAACGCGCGATGTGCAGCCCGGCGAAGGCGCTTACTCAGGCATAGCTACCTTGTTTGTTATGCTAAAACCATTTAAAAATAAAAAACGTAGTATCTTATTTAATACGCGTACAGATTTTAACGGTGTTAATCCACAAGGTTATCGTTACGGGGTAAGTAATACAAATACCATTTCGTCTGCTTTTAAAATTTATAAGCAAATTACTTTTATTGCCATGTTTAGAAATGAAAATCATGATTGCGACAAGGTAAATAATGCACGTTTATTTTCAAGCTGCTCTACACGTATTTTTGCCACACCCGGCATAGCTATCAATTTAGGAAATGATTTAAGCTTTTCTTTTTATGGAGATTTCCCAATCTATCAAAACTACGGCGGCATACAACTAGCAGCAAAATATGCGTACAGCGTTTCTGTTAGTAAAGTATTTGAATTGCATAAAAAAACAATTCCAGAAGATAAATTATGAAGCATTTAAAATTCATATTTATTATCTTATTTGTTTTGCAGGCAAGCATGTCTTTCGCTCAAAAAGAAAAACAGATATATCAACCACCTTCTGTCACGAACCTTCCTCCTCAAGCTCATTTTTCTTGGAGCAATGCCTGTTTTGGAGATACTACCTGCTTTGTTAACCAATCTATTTTAGCAAATACATATACTTGGACTGTAATTGGAGATTCTGTTAATCTATTCGGCACTCATTTTAAACATGTATTAAAAAAAGCATTTAATGATTCTATTTTTTGCTACTACTTTGATAAAATAGGCAGCTATTCGGTTACGTTAACTTGTTATGATAATCATCTTGATTCTATTACTGAAGTTGTTTCAATAGATACCATACCAAGTGTATCTTTTTACTACTTTGGCTGCAAAGATATTTTTGTTAATCAATCAACGTGTATATCTTCTTTTCTTTGGGATTTTGGCGATGGACATACCTCTACCCTCATTTCGCCTTTTTATCAATATGCTGATACGGGCAGTTATCATGTAACTTTAGTTGGTTATCATGGTAATACTTCAGATACTGTTAAACACCAGGTTTATGTTTCTACCGTTGGTTTTGTTAATCCTCATTTTACGCAAACAGTTTCACACGATACAGTGT
>JBDTJJ010000411.1:0-5434 GCA_039935895.1 Bacteroidia bacterium
GTTTGAAAAAACAAACTTACTTTACGCAAAAGGGTTGGTTAAAGATACAAATTTTTGTTTAGCACAGTCGCAAGCGTGCCGCAAGACGGGTGTTATAAACTGCCAGCCTACACTGCACAAACACCAAACGCATTCAATTGTTTGTCGTAGTCTTTAAAATTATTTAATTCTGTCGTGTGGATACTTGCTGTCAATTACTCCCTTATCTATTATTGGGCCTAAATAGTATTTTATACCATCATAGCTTGAAGAAAGTCCGCTAATAGTAGTAATTAAATCATTGCCGTAAAGTTTTTGATAATTGTCTAAAAGGTTAATTGTATTTGTTTCATTGACACAAATGTCTCGAAGTAGTTCTACTAATTTGTCATTTAAGCCTAAAGAAAATGGTGCTTTTGCTTTTTTTATTTCAACTTGTATTTTTTCACATATAGAAGTCGAGACAGGGTCAACGGTTTTATCTTGATAAATTTCTTCAGCTTTATCAGGGACTTTATTTTCTTGTTTTATACTTCCTGTGTTTTCGGAAAGAATGTTTTTCTTTTCAATATCAAATTCTTCTTTAGTAATTATTCCTTTCTCCAGTAAGTTACCAAGCTTTTCAAGGCTTTCATACTTAGCTAGGCTAGAAATAGCAGTCACAGGAGCTGAAATTGTATTAGGCGACTTAACCGAAATTCTAACTTCCTCTTCTTCTTTTATTTTTTCAAGTCGTTTTGCATCAGATTCACCTTGAATAAGTAGAACAATCATTGCGATAAGCGGCGATAGAAGGATTGCTAAAAAAACATAATCAGCTTGGTCGCGTCCTCTTTTTTTTGCCATTGAAGCTACCAAAAAGCAAAATATGACCCAAACAGCAATTACTATAACTATATACTCCATTGTATTTTATTTTTTGTGATTGTCCGAAATTTACAAATTTTAATGTCGTCTAGGCTGGTTGTTTATAACGTTCTGTGGCGTTTAGCGGTCGGGCTTTATTGCACTAACCGTTGTTACCGAAAAACTAAAGCTAAAGATACAAATTTTTGTTTACCACAATCGCAAGCCTGCCGCTAAGCCGCTGTTATGCGCTGGGTTATTTTTAAACAACAACAGTCGAACAATTTTGTCCGACTGCTACTGCTAAACCTTGATTAATTTTGAATTTATAAATTATATGCAGCTTTAACTTCTGCATAATTATGTGTATTTACATTTGGTTTTACCATTGCAGGTGGAATAACAACAATAGTTAAATTTTGTGTAAGAGCAGGAGCTGCTAAAGTCGTTGTGCCATTATAATATAATATTTGCACATCGCCTACTATGTTTACACCCCAAAATGCTCCAAAAATACCGTCATAATAAGGCAACATTTGTCCTGGATTATTATAAACACATACAGCACTTCCAGAAGGAACAAAGGCACTGCTCACTGTATATTGCCATTGACTACCTGAACTATTAGGAAAATAAGTCCATTGACTTGGTGAAATAGCAACTGTGTAGCTTTGAACATTTGCATTTCCATTAGTCCCATTAGTTCCGTTTGTCCCCGCAAGTCCTTGTGGTCCAGTCGCACCGTCTTTTGTGCACGAAGAAAAAATTAGTCCGCAAGCCACAAATAGTGTTGCGATTACTTTTGCAGTCTGTCCTGCTGTCGTTTTGATGGTTGTTTTCATACTTATATTGGTTTAAAGGTTTACTTTGTCAATACAAGTTATGTTTGAGATTTGTCAAAACGTTTCCGCTCGTAGAACCTTGCGCATAACTCGTTTATATAAAGGGTTTCGCTTCGCAAAACCCTTTATAAGCACCTAAATATGGTTGGCTTTGCCCGGTTTTTGTTTTTGCTATCCCTTGTTTATTTTTCACTTCTTTAAATTTAATTTCTCTAAGGGGCTAACCACCCTCCCAATACCATCTTGACTAACGTGCGTATAAATTTGAGTGGTTTTCGGGCTTTTGTGCCCCAACAACTCTTGTATATAACGCAAATTTGTGCCGCCCTCTAATAAATGCGTAGCATAACTATGCCTTAGTGCGTGCAAGCTAACACTTTTATTAATTTTTGCCAATTTTTTAGCTTTATGAAAAACCTCTTCTAAACTGGTTTCGGTGTACTTGCCGCCTTTTTGCCCTTCAAATAAATAGGTGCTTGGGGCAAACTCTTTATAATAAGCCCGCAATAATTGCAAGGCCGTTTGGCTAAGCGGCACCACACGGTCTCTATTGCCCTTGGCGCTTTTTATACTCAGCAACATCCGTTTAGAGTCTACATCTTTTATTTGTAAATAAAGTAATTCGCCACGTCTTAAACCGGCACTATATATAAGTGCCAACATGGTTTTATGTTTAATATTAGTAAGGCTGTTTAACATCGCCTCTACTTCTTCTAAACTTAAAACAGTTGGTAGCTTAAAAGCTTTTTTAGGGCGATGTATTTGTTCTACGTTAATTTTTTTGTTTTCAATAACGCTAAAAAATAGTTTAAGCGCGTTTACAATTTGGTTTTGATACGATGCCGATAATTTTTTGGCTAAAATATAATCTACATTAAATGTAATAACATCGTCATTTGTAATTTCATGCAAAGGCTTGCTTTTATAAAACCCTAAAAATATGTTTAAGGCATCGCAATACGTGCCAACTGTGCTTTGGCTATAGCGTTTAGAGTTTAGCCAATTTTTAAATTTTTGTATGTGTTGGCTAATGGCAATTTCTTCATCCTGTGTTTTTGTTTCAGCCTCGGTAAAATTAACTTCAATGGTGGCAACAGACATAAAGGCTTGTTTTACTAAGGCTATATTTTTAGCCGAGTAGGGGTAATGCCATTTTTTTAGCGTGTTGCTGTATTGATAATCTTTAATTTGTTTAGCGGTTTCTATCATGGCATGGTTAAACGCAAAATCTAAAGCCAAACGCGCTTGCCCCCTGTGTTCTATTTTACTTAACGTAATGGTATGCATGATAAACAAATATAAAAAAATTCCTGCAAATTTATAGAGCAGTTAAATAAATATAGAACAATATCTCAAACCTATAACTGAAACCCGCGGATACAGTTAAAAATTTGCGCAGGTGGCAGAAACTTAGGTGGCGGCGGGTTACACAGCGTATCGGGTAATATACCTACGGCATAAATATCAGCCTGTTCTTAAACAGAAAAAGCATCCTTAATAAGGATGCTTTTTCTGTTTACCTAACTTAGGGTTTTATTAATAACTGCTTACGTTTTTAGGAAGCAATAACATTTACCTTCTTCTGCTTTTAGGTTTGCTGCCGCCTTTTTGCGCTTTTTTAGGACGTTTGTTTGGGTTAGATCTTACACCTCTTTCCGCACGATGGTGTGTTTCAGGGTTTTCAGAAATAGTATCTACTAAAACAAAATCAAGTTGCTTTTTAATCATGTCGGCATTTTTAATTTCAATTAAAACCTTATCGCCAAGGGCAAAAACCTTTTTCGTGTTTCTTCCAACATAGCAATAATTATCTTCATCGTAGGTATAAAAATCATCCTTCATATCTCGTGCACGAATTAAACCTTCGCACTTATTCTCAATAATTTCAGCATACAAGCCCCACTCGGTCACACCAGAAATCATAGCTTCAAATGTACTGCCTACTTTATCTTTTAAAAATTCAACTTGTTTGTATTTAATAGATGCGCGTTCTGCTTCAGCTGCTACTTTCTCTCTGGCAGAAGAATGTTTGCTAAACAACTCTAATTCTTCGGCATTGCTGTATTGGGTATGTTTTAAATAAGCCTCTAACAAACGATGCACCATCATATCGGGATAACGACGAATAGGAGAAGTAAAGTGTGTGTAAAAATCAAAACCTAAACCATAGTGACCAATGTTTTCAGTGGTGTAAATTGCTTTTGGCATTGAACGAATGGCTAAAATTTCAATCGTGCCTGCTTCGGGTTTACCTTTAACATCAACCAACAATTTATTGATAGATTGTGTAGTGCTTTGCTTGCTTTGCACATTTAAAGCGTAACCAAATTTGTGTACAAAATTATTTAAGTCGGTTAATTTATCACTCGATGGCGAATCATGCACACGATAAACAACTGCCGGTCCTTTTACACTTTTAGTAGGATTTTTTTCATTCTTTTTAGGAAGTGCTTTGCTCAAAACCGTTGCTACTTGTCGGTTTGCAAGCAACATAAAATCTTCAATTAATTTATTAGAATCTTTTTGCACTTTAAAATAAACACCCGTTGGCGTTCCATCCGGATCTAAATTAAATTTTACTTCTTCTTTATCAAAAAAGATAGAACCATCTTTAGTACGTTCTGCACGAAGTTTTTTCGCCAGTTTATCCAGTATTAAAATTTCTTCTTTATAATCTCCGTCTTTGCCTTCAATAATTTCTTGTACTTCTTCGTACGCAAAACGTCTGTCAGAAAAAATGACTGTTTTACCAAACCATTCGTTTACTACATTGGCGTGTTCATCCATTTCAAACACAGCGCTAAAACAAAGTTTTTCTTCTTTCGGACGAAGCGAGCAAACAAAATTACTCAACACTTCGGGTAACATTGGTATTACTCTATCCACCAAATAGACCGATGTAGCGCGCTCTAAGCCTTCTTCATCAATCATATCGTGTGGTTTTACATAATGTGTAACGTCTGCAATATGCACGCCCACTTCAATATTTCCGTTATCTAATTTTTTAAAAGAAAGCGCATCATCAAAATCTTTTGCATCGTGCGGATCGATTGTGAAAGTTGTAACTTTTCTAAAATCTCTGCGCTTGCTAATTTCTTCTTCCGTAATTTCTGTTGGAATTCCTTTAGCGGCTGCTTCAATTTCATCCGGGAAATGATCTGGCAAACCATACTCAGCCATGATAGCGTGCATCTCGGTTGTATGCGCACCCGGGTAACCAAGCACCTCGGTAATTTCAGCTATTGGATTAGCTTCTCCAGAACCCCAACCTGTAAGTTTTATCAAAACTTTTTGTCCGTTTTTAACGCCTTTCGTTTTACTTAAAGGAATAAAAAAATCAATATGTAATTTATTGCTATCAGGCACTACAAAACAATTTTTTGCATTTACCTGTGCAATACCAACAAAATCGGTACGCTTGCGTTGTATAACTTGCGTAACCACGCCTTCGCGCTGGCGTTTATCAAACAATGGGTTAAGCATAACTTTAACCGTATCGCCATGCAAAGCATCTTTAGTTTTTCCTTTCGCAATGAAAATATCTTTTTCGGTTGGAGAGGTAACAACATAAGCACCACCTGTGGATACAAAATCAATGATTCCATTCACGTAATTATCTCCCGATTTGAATTGAAATTTACCCGGTTCTTTTTCCTGAACTAAATCTTTTAAAAGAAGTTGTTCTAGTGCTTCAATTACATATAACTTATCAGATTCTTCCGCAATTTCTAACATACTAGAAATTTGACGGTAGTTAAGCAGTTTAG
>JBDTJJ010000412.1:0-7222 GCA_039935895.1 Bacteroidia bacterium
TAAAAAACGAATTTAATTCTTGTACATCGGCAATGTATTTGGCTATAATTTTTTTATCTTTATTAACAACAAATATTTGCGGCGTACTTGTAATGCTATACACTTCTAAGTAATTAGCTTTTCTATCCGTATCGATAAGATGAATGCCTGTTAATTTAAATTGTTTTAGCTTTTCCTTCCATTCATCTTCATCGGGCAAAACACAAGCAGTTATTAAATTTATTTCGGGATGTAGTTTCATCCACGCTTTAAGTTTTGGTACTTCTTGCAAACAATGACTGCAATCGTAACTCCAAAAAAACAACACCGTAGTTTTAGTTATTTGCTTATGTAAATCTACTTCTTTACCTGAGCTATCTGTAGCCACAAAATCAGGACAAACGGCGCCAATAAATACTTTTTTTAATGCATCACTTCTTTTATAAATAGTTTTTAATTGATCTTCAGTAAGCCACCAACTGCGGTCTTTTTTGTAATATTCATCTACCAAATGCACAAAAATTTTGTCTTGTCCGGTAATGGCAGATCGCTCGAAAGAGTTTCCTAAGAAATATAAACTCCATTTAAAAACATCTTTAGATGCTGATGCTTTTTTAAGAATAGTATCGCAACAAGCAATTACCGAATCTGTTTGTGGAAAGCCGTAATCATTAATGTAGTTTGTATAATTAATGTATAACACATTACTATAAGCGAGTTTATCATCACTAAAGTTTATATTATCTAAAGCGTGATTTTTTAGATAGACCTGTTTTACTTTGCCTGTTAAATTTGCTGGAGCTTCTACGCCAATGCTAGCTCGAATTAAATCAGCCACAAACGTATTTGGATTTTTAGCAACCGTTTGCGTTTTAAACTGCATTAATTGTTTTTGATACGCAATAATTAACTTTTTATAAATAAAAACAGAGTCTTGTTTAACGTTTTTGCGACGTAATTTTTTCTGCAGCGCACCCATTTGAAATTCGTTAAATTTATACTTTTTTAAAAAATCGTAATAGGCTGTGTTTTCTTTGCTATCGGTAAATGTAAGGCTTCCCATAATATCTAACGTATCTACGGTAACGGTAAAATTATTTTCATCCGTCATTAAAAATTCAAACGCTTTTTTACTCGATAAATAAAATAAAAAAACGCCGCCAGTTAATTTCTCGTCGCTTTCAAAAACAGCAAGTCCATCTCCGTTTGTCAGGCTGGTATCCCGCGCATAACGGTTTTCGCCGTATTGGTAATACATGTAGATGGGCTGATTTTTTACGTTGCTTTTTAATGTAATTTTGTAACCGTTTACAGCGCATAGCGAAACACTTAAAAAATTAATAAGGCAAATTAGTAAAACGATGATTAAATTTTTGGTACCCCTCATACTTATTTTAATTGATCTATATTTTTTTACAGGTGTACAAACCATCATAAAAGATTTTTCGCCACAGCGTAAAGTTACAATTCAAACGGTATATTGGGCAATATCTGCCGTAACTATTTTATGCCTTTTTGTAAGTTTTACAGTTTCTCAAGATTCATTACCTACTTTTTTCCGCGCTTACGTTGTTTCTGTTTTGTTTATCATATTAATATCTAAATTTTTAGGTATTATTTTTTTATTAATGGATGATATTCTTCGTGTTTTTCGCTGGGGATATCAATTTGCCACTACCCTTAATCATCCCGAAAAGCGTGAAGGTATTTCTCGTTTAAAATTTTTAACCTACGTATCAACTGGCATTTTTGCAACATCCTTTATCTCCTTTTTTTATGGCTTGGTAAAAGGGGCTCACAACTACAAAACATTTGTAGTTAACTTAAAATTTAAAAATTTGCCCGAAGCTTTTAATGGATTAAAAATTGCGCAAGTATCCGATATTCATACAGGAAGTTATGCTGATACAGATGCTCTTTCGCATGCTTTTGATATGCTGATGGAACTTAAACCAGATATTATTTTCTTTACCGGAGATTTAGTAAACGATAGAGTTACCGAAACCGAAGGTTTTTTGCCTGTTTACCAAAAATTAAAAGCGCCTATGGGCGTGTATTCTATTTTAGGAAACCACGATTATGGCGATTATTCTGAATGGCCAAGTGCACAGGCAAAAAAAGATAATTTAGAGGCATTAAAAAGAGTTCATGCAGATGCAGGCTGGAGTTTATTATTAAATGAACACGTTGCTTTAGAAAAAGACGGACAACAAATTGCGCTTCTCGGCATTGAAAACTGGGGTGGTAAAATGGGCTTTGCAAAGTATGGTAGAATGGATTTGGCTTATGCTGGGACAGAAAAATACGGCTTCAAAATGTTGTTATCGCATGATCCTTCGCATTGGGATGTGCAAGTAAAAAAACAATACACTGATATAGATCTTACCTTTAGCGGACACACGCACGGCGCCCAATTTGGTGTAGAAATACCTGGCTTTAGATGGAGTCCTTCCAAATATTTTTACAAGCAATGGGCTGGTCTTTACAAAAATAAAAATCAGTATGTATATGTAAATCGTGGTTTAGGTTGCGTTGGTAAAGAACACGTGGTGGCTTACAATGGTCGCTTGGGTATTTGGCCAGAAATAACCTTAATGACATTAAATAAAGCTTAAAATTTGGGCGTTACGGCTCTTCGTCATCTCCAACTATTCAAAAAATATTTTTCGCCGTCTGGCTTTTCGCAGTAAAGCTTTTTTATTTAGCTCATCGTTTTCATTTTTTTAGTTGATTCGCAGAATGCTAAAAAAGCATTTCTTAAAAAGGCTTTCTTGCTGCAATCCCTAACGCAAATACAAATTTCACAAAAAATCCTTCTGCACCCTTAGCAAAGTAGAAGAGAATGGCGGTTTTCAATTACAGTATCATTTATCAAATAGCTAAAGCGATTAATTACCTAAATACTAAAAAGTGGTTGAATTAGCTTTGCAGTTTTTCTTTGTTTAAACTTCAGAATGAAAGTTAATTAGGAATGAAAAAGAAAGCTATTTTTGAGTTTTATTTTATGGAGCTATTTACCGACGAATATTTTATGAATGAAGCCTTAAAAGAGGCTCAAAAGGCATACGATGCAGATGAAGTGCCTGTAGGTGCTGTAATTGTTTGCGATAATAAAATTATTGCCCGTGCACATAATTTAACCGAGCGTTTAAATGATGTTACGGCACATGCCGAAATGCAGGCAATTACTTCGGCAGCCAATTATATTGGAGGAAAATATTTAACTGAATGTGTTTTGTATGTAACTTTAGAACCTTGTCCTATGTGCGCAGGAGCTTTAGGTTGGAGTCAGATAAGTAAGATAGTTTATGCCGCACACGATGAGAAAAAAGGATTTAGTAAAATTGACCATCAATTATTGCATCCAAAAACACGGGTGTTTGATGGAGTTTTACAAGAACCTTGTTCTAATTTAATAAAGAAATTTTTTAAAGAGAAAAGAAAATAAAATGGACAAAGAATACGAAGAGGCCTATCATCAAATTGAGGAGTGGAACTGGTGGTTTGTTTCGCGCCGAAAAGCAATTTTAAGCCTTTTAAAAAATACAGATAAAAAAACTAAAATATTGGATATTGGTTGTGCTGGTGGCCCGTTACTTAATGATTTAAAGAAAGAAGGATTTGAAAATATAAGTGGAGCTGATTTTAGCGAAGAAGCCGTTGCTAAATGTAAACAACGAGGTTTACAAGCCTATGAAATGGATGCGCATAATTTACAATTTGAGCCAAATAGTTTTGATATGTTGGTTGCTTCTGATTCTTTAGAGCATTTAGAGTTTGATGAAAAAGCATTAAAAAACTGGTTTACTATTTTGAAACCTGGGGGCAAGTTACTTGTGTTTGTACCAGCTTATTTGTTTTTGTGGAGTGAGCACGACACGGTTAATCATCATTACCGCAGATATACCAAAACGGAGCTTACACATAAATTGGAGCAAGCTGGATTTACCGTTAAACGTAGTGGATATTGGAATTTTATGATGTTTTTTCCAACCGCTGTTTTTAGAATTTTACAACAAGTAAAAAATAAAATTTCTCCTACTAAAAAACCAAAAAACCAACTAGAAAGTTTTAATCCTGTTGTAAATAAAATATTAATTACTTGGTTAAAAGTAGAAAATGCTATTTTTAAAACAATGCCTTTCCCTTGTGGAGTGAGTGTATTTGCGGAGGTTACAAAGCCTAACGAATAATTACTTCGGTTGCACCAAAGCCATATTTTTTATAATCGCCATCACGGTAAGTAAGTTCATCTCGATAGCCTTTTAAAATAGCTACTAATTCTTGTTTCAACCTTCCATTACCTACGCCGTGTATAAAAACAATTCTAGAATATCGATTTGTTATGGCTTCATCTAAATTTTTTTGGAAGTGTTTTAGTTGCACTTGCAATATTTCATGGTTGCCCATTCCTTTAAAAGAATCTAATAAATGCTGGGCGTGTAAGTCAATTTCTTTTTCTACAAAAAAAGCAGGGTTGTTATGTGGCACCGATTTTTTTTCGGGAGATTTGTATTCTTTAATGTTTTTTAATCGTTCAACATCATAATCCGTAAGTTGTTGTGCAATTTTTTTTCCTTCGGTAAAATCGTCTTTTAAAATAGTTGCCCATACCGGGAATTTAAAATCGTGGTTAGGCACAAAACCTTGATATTTTAAAATGTTTTCGTTAACGTGAATGACTTGTCCGCAAGGTAATTGCGAGGTATGGTGATGTTTTTTGAAGAAAAGAATTTCAAGTTTATGATACGCCAATTCTTCTAAAAATTGCTTGTGTGTTTGCTTTAATAATAGTTTTTGAAACGCACCTAATTCGCCATGTTTAATGGTTTGATAATTGTTGCCGTCTTTAACCGAATAGGTAAAAAGTAAATTGTACGACGATGAATTAAATAAATAAAAACTGTATTGTGCATGCAACAAAGGCATTTCATGATCGGGCTCTATCACAAAAAATACAGCTTCGTTTTTTACTTCTTCGGTAGAACTTTTTTCTTCGTTAAAAACAATTTCGGTGTCAATTAAAACCAAACTATTTATGCTGAAAGGAATTTCAAAACCATCTACTTCTACAAAAGCAGTTTTTTTATCTTTAAAACGAGTAACAATACCTTCGCCTTTTTCGTTTAAGAAACGCACTTTATGTCCGATACGGATTGCCATTGTAGATTGGTATTTTAGTTTGTTGTTGTTTCGCTGAATGCGAAGAGCATTAGTGCAAAGATAATACGAATGCGCCTTGTTTAGCTGTGAGGTATGAATTATTTATACAAGCTAAATTTTTATTGTTCCAAACTTTACCCGAAACTAGTATGTTTTTTTGATTGCAGAGAAATTGCGGAATTTTTATTTTTTTGATGGAGTTGCCGGCTAACCAAATGTAATCGGGTTTTATGGCGTTTATGAAAGTTTCGTTAAGGAAAGTAACATCCTTTGCAAAAAGAATTTTTTTATGATTTAGAATAATTAAAGATGTTTTTGATAACGAATGATTGGCTTCAAAAACAACATCGTGGTATATTTTATTTTCGCGCAAGGTGCTTTGCAATCTATCATCGGGTATGGTATCGGCAAGTTGTGTGTATTTATTGCCGGAGAAAACTGCTAGCACATTTGTTTTATCACTATGGTAAATGATAAGCTCGTTATTAATTTTTGTTTGCAAATCAAATCCAATAGAAATGAAAATAATAACAATGGCTAATGCAAAAGAACTCATCAATATTTTGTAAGATTTTTGTTCGATACTTATAAATACCAGTAAAATCAGTACATACAGCAATACAACATTTATTAGTGAAAGATGAATGCCATCAATTACACAAAACGGAACGCTATCAAAAAATAAAGCGCAGGCATTCATTGTTTTAATTAAAAGGGCGGTAATCCAAACTAAAATATTGGCAACAAACGTAATTTTTGACAATACTAAAAGTAAAATGCCACCATACATAACTAAAGTCGAAATAGGAATCACCACCAAATTGGTAATTAAAAATAAGGCTGGAAACTGATGAAAATAATATAAAGTCAGCGGCAAAGTTGCCAATTGCGCCGCCATACTAACTGCGCATAAAGCCCAAATTTTATCGACAAATGCCCAAGAGAAAGTAAACATATTATAAAAGAAAGGATACAAATAAATAATACCCAACACAGCAATGTACGATAATTGAAAACCAACATCTGCCAGCCAAAATGGATTGATACACAAACTAAAAAATGCCGCTACTAAAACAATGTTGGCGGTTTCAACTTGCTCAAAAAGTGTTTTGCCCAACAATATTAAACTAAACATAAAAGCTGCACGCACAGCAGGAGCAGAGAAGCCTGAAAGCAAAACAAAAAACCATAATACAATAACAATTAAAAAAACTTTTATCCAAGTCGTTTTTTTATTCTTGTTTAAAAAGGAAAGCATATAGCCTAACAACAAATAAATTAAGCCAACATGCAAACCCGAAACCGACAATACATGCAGTGTACCTGTGTGAGAATAGGCGTTGAAAGTTGGTCTATCTATCTCATCATCATAACCTAATACCAAAGCGGCTACCATAGCAAATTCGGTATTTTCTAAGCCACTTGTTCTGTATGTATCTAATAATTGCTTGCGTATTTTTTGCGATAAACTAAAAAGCGAAAACGAAGTTTCATTGTTATAAGCGTTCCAACTTTCTTCTTTTAAATAAACAGAATGATAAATGTTACGAAGACTCAAGTATGATTTATAATCAAACTCGTGTGGGTTTAATGCACCTTGTATTTCTTGTAGTTGTCCTTTAAAGACAATGTTACTACCTGTTTCCAACGTTTTTGTTTTATCTGTTTTTTCAAAATAGACAATAATTTTTCCGCACGTATTTTGCCATTTATCTTTCTGTTTTATTTGTTGTAAAGTAATTTCTGCTTTTACACTTTTTGTCTTTTCAACGGGTATTTCGCTTACATAACCTGCATACCCATCAATTTCCTCATTTAAAAAATGCGTATGATTAATTGGGTTTTGTTTTTCGTTTGCATAATGACAAAGCAACCAGCCGCTAAAAAATAAAAATAGTTGCACACTTATTCCAAACAAAATTTTAGAAATTGTTTGCGTCTTTTTTACCAATAAAAAATAAAGTAGCGCACAAATAAAATACAATGAAGAAACGTAAATTAAGATCGAAGATTCCTCGTTTGTAATCAGCCAAAACCCAATACCAATAAGGAATGGGAGGATAATGCGTATAAAAGGTAT
>JBDTJJ010000413.1:0-6100 GCA_039935895.1 Bacteroidia bacterium
CAATAGAAACATCTGGCGTGGCTAATTTCTCTACATATCGTTCGGTACGATGCAGCCAAACGATTGGTGTTTTATCTTTAAATTCTTCGATTTTATTTTTTGCAAAAGAAGAAATAGGATTTAATGGGTCATCATTCAATTCACTGCCTTCAACCACCGGAATATATTCATCCAACAAATCTATTAACTGACGAGCGATACGTGTTTTTGCTTGTCCGCGTAAACCCAATAAATTTATATTATGGCGAGAAAGTATAGCACGTTCAATCTCTGGTATAACGGTATCTTCAAAGCCAATAATGCCTTTAAATACATTTTCTTTTTTCTTTATTTTATCAATTAAATTATCGCGCAATTCATCTTTACAAGATTTGCTTACGTAGCCCGATTTTTTTAATTCGCCCAGTGTTTTTAATTTGTTGTTCATCGTTTACTATTTATAATTTCTTTTTTTATTACGTTCAAAATCTTCAAAAATAAAATCGCCCAAACCTTGTAAGGATGTGTAGAAAGCCTTGCCGTTGTTAGCTTCTGTAAAATCGTGCACAAACTCTTGCAAGTAAGGATCACTCGCCACCATAAAAGTAGTAATAGGTATTTTTAATCGCCTGCAACTTTGCGCAAGTGTTAAACATTTATTCAATATTTTTTTATCTAAGCCAAAACTGTTTTTATAGTATTGTCCGTGTTCTTTTAAGCAAGTTGGTTTGCCATCGGTAATCATAAAAATTTGTTTATTGGCATTTTTTCTTCTTCGCAATAAATCCATAGCAAGCTCTAAACCCGCTACAGTATTAGTGTGGAATGGACCAACCTGCAAATAAGGTAAATCTTTAATTTGTATTTGCCAGGCATCATCACCAAAAACTATAATATCTAAAGTATCTTTTGGGTATTTACGTTTTATAAGTTCGGCCAAAGCCATTGCTACATTTTTTGCTGGTGTAATTCTATCCTCGCCATATAAAATCATAGAGTGAGAAATATCAATCATCAACACGGTAGATGTCTGTGTTTTATGCTCTTTATCTTTTACTTCTAAATCGTTTTCGGTAATTAAAAAATTACCAATGCCATTGTTTACTTGTGCATTTTTCATCGATTCAAGCATAGAAATTTGCTCTAACGAATCGCCAAATTGAAATGGGCGCGCATCACTGCTTATTTCATCTCCGCTACCAGTAAATTTTGTTGCGTGGTTACCCGATTTACCTTTTTTAAGTTTTCCGAAAATCTTTTCTAAAGCTTGCTGCCTAATTGCCTGTTCTGTCTTTGGAGTTATGACAATATTTCCTGAACCTGGCTCATCATCTTTTATGTATCCTTTATCTTTTAAATCTTGTATAAAATCGCCAATACCATAATCCGGTTCGGTTAATTTATATTCTTTATCAAGCTCTGTAAGCCAACTAATGGCTTCATTAAAATCGCCACTGGTATGGGTTAGCAGCTGTTTAAAGATGTCGAATAATTTATCAAAAGGAGTTTGATTGGGTTTGTTATAATTCGAAAATCTAAAGCCTATCATTATTAATATTAAAGTTAACTATTAATTTGTTGGTGATGTGTTTAAATATGAACAAAAACCAAGCCATTTTTAGGCAAAAAAAAACCGATGTGTTTAAACATCGGTTCTGTGGAGTGGATAAGGGTGAATTATCTAACCAATTTGAGGATGACTGAATTGCAATAAAAACCTTGGATAAAGCCTAATTTTCTTAATGAGTTAATTATCAATATCTTATATTGAAGTAGTAGCCTAATATTGGAGCAATAATTTTCGAAAATTATGATAACCAGGAATTTTTCAAATTCCTGTCCAATTACTTGAGTGATAGAGTTTTCAAAATTAAAGACTGGAAAATAGCTATTTTTTATACTAATTGCTGCCATATTTTATCCATTAAAGATATTTAAGGCACAATTTTTATCCCAACAACAATAACATTATAATGGTAATTAAACTGTTGTATGTTTTCTAACTTGTTTTCTAATTGATACGTTGCGTATAAAGCAATCGATTTATTTATATTAAAATTAGCCAACAAGGCAATTCGTGATTTTGTGAGGTCGGGCGAATTATTTATAAAATAACCATTACTCTCAATTATATTATTACCTCTGTTATATAGATAGCTTAATTTAATTGAGATAGATTTAGTGGGTTGAACGTAAACAAAAGGAGCTACCGAAGCATAGGTTGTTTTATAATTATCAATGGAATGTAAATATCCTGCACAGCCTAAAACTAATTTACTATTCCCTAAAACAGAATAGTAAAGAGCGCCATTATTAATAAATTCTGTTGTGTTAGATATGTTTGAAATTGTAGAGCCTGCCGTTAAAGTAAACCGTTTAATAATTTTTTGAATTGCAAATGAACCAACAAAATAAATTGAGTTAGTTGAACGAGTTGAATAACTAGTATTAGTTATAGTTTTAAACGGTGGAGCACCTGGAGGTGGTTGCGTATGCGGCGGTACTCCTGGAGGCCATAAAGTATCTATTGTCGTAGTTGGAGTTTCAGAAGAAAAATTTATGTTAACCAAATGAAAAGAAGGAGATATTAACCAGTTTTTTTTTACAGGAATAGTGGCTCTTAAATAATACTGCAACTGTGTTAATGTGCCTACAATATTTTGCTGATGGAAGTATGTTGCCGCATGAAAAAAAGACACCTTGTTTTTTATAGTATGGCTTAACCCAGCTTGAAAATAAACAGCCGGTTTAAAATAAGTTGAGCTATCACTAATTTTTGTACCTCCTTCAATTATAACAAAATCTATGGGTGATTTTGTATTAGTACCTGTTTTTGTGGCAAGTTCTCGGTTGAATTTTTTGCTAAGCTTACGGGCATCTTCATTTCTTCCGGTAAAAATGTAACAGTAATAAATATATTCTAGTGCTAAGGAATCGTTTGAACTAAATTGTAATGCTTTTCTAAAATGAGACTCAGCCAAACAATAATTTTTCCGCTCATAGTAGGCAATACCCACACGCATTTGCATGTAGTAGTAATCATAACCCTTGTGCAGAGCTTCATTACCAAATGCAGTAAGTTCTTTCCATTTTTTAGCAATATATAAGTCAAGCGATTTTTGTTCAACCGTATAGCCGCTCAAAGTATCCTGCGCGCGTATATATAACTGGCACGCAAATACAATAGAGATAAGAACAATTAATCGCCTGCCTTTCATATAATTACTTAATTAAACCTAAGCCTTCTAAGGCAGATTTATCGTTAGGGCTATATAATAGTACTTTATTAAACAAAACAGATGCTTCATTTTTGTTACCTAAAAAGTAATTGGCCCATCCACTCATCAACATGTTATTATAACCGAAAGGAGTGAGATTTAAGCTTACGTCAAAATATTTTTTAGCACTAAAATAATCTTTGCGGTAATAATAAATCAAACCTACATTGTAATTGGCAGTAGCATTTTTTACATCTATTTTTAAGATAGAAAGATATACCTTTTCAATTTCGGTATAGTTTTCTAATTTGGTTAATGGGTTAATAATAGCCCATTTAGGCTCGGTTGCAGCAGGCATTAAAGCAATTGCTTTTTGATAATAAGAAATGGATTCTTTATGCTTCCCTGCCAAGTAGTTTAACCAACCCATACGTAAATTTGTTTCGTATGATGATGCGTTATATACAGGTGTTAACTCATTCATAGCAGCTTCATATTTAGCAATGGCTTCGTAATCGTACGATTTACTAAAGGCATCGGCTAGGGCTTTGTTTTGTGCAAAAGCATTAAACGAAATTACGATGGCGAAAATGGCAAAAGTGCTTTTTATTGATTTCATAAACGATTTATTTATTTGATGGTTATTTTTTGATTTAGTTTAATTCGTTATATATAAATAAGTTTCTGTTTTGTTTTTATTGTGAATAGTAAAGCGATGTATTTTATGGTCTTTTAATTCCAGTTCGAAATTAACTTTTTTAAATACATAATTAATTGCCCTTGCCTCTACTTCGGCGCTGATGATTAGTTTTTGAGGAGCATATAAATTATCGGTATAGGTAAAGGTAGATGTGTGATTGGCTTTAGTGAACAAGTAAAATGGCGCCACAAAATCTTGGAAGAATTTTATCCACTTACGATTAAAATGAATTAATGGTACATTATCGCTAATTTTTATATTCTCATAATAACCTAGCAATTGTCGGTATGCAGCTAGATAAAAATTAAACAATAAAGAATCATGGTCGCCTTCAAAATCAGTAAAGTATAGCATGATACCGTCGTTTATAAAATAGGCGTACGATTTACTTTGCGCACAATAAATGTAGGTACGGTTAAATGCATCGGTCAATACTTCCCAGTTTATAAGCTCGCTACTGTTTTCTTTTTGAAAAGAAATTTTTTGCCCAGGTAAAAAAGAAAAAGCAATTGTAAGCAATTCGTTTACCTGCACGTTAGATATAAGCGTGCCTTCTTTCGGCACTTCGGATATGTGTAAGAATTTTTGTGTGCCTACACGTTCAATAAAATACGAAATGGGATATGCCATTGTTTTAGCACCAACCGTAGGAATAGTTTGTAATTGAAAATGAATATGCGGCTCGGGCGAACGGCCTGAATTACCACAGGTAGCAAGATAAGTTCCTTTAGTTACATACTGTCCGATGAACACATTAAACGAATCTTTTTTTATGTGACTTATCTGCGAAAACAATCCATTAAGGTGATTCAGGATAATGGTATTGCCCCAGTTATGTTCAGTATCCATATCGCCCACATCATTTTCATTTACGGTATTTATAATATCATACACGTAGCCATCGTATGGCGCCATAATTTCTTTGTTGTAACAATAAAAATTCTCGCGCGAAAAACCTTCTCTATAAGAAGCTGGCTCCCTGTATGTATTATTCTTCGAATCAATGATGTCAAAATCTAAAGCTTTACTCCAATCCCCTAAATGTGTAATCTTTCCATCATAACCCTGACTCACATGCCACTCGCCCCAAAAGGGCAATACAATTTTATATAAATGCTCGTTTTTAAAACGCTGTATGGAGTTCAGATATTTATAAATAGTTTTCTCAGCAGAGAAATATTGTACTGTTACCAAATGTAGAAAGTTGCTGAACATACGCTGATTCAACACAAACAAAAAAGCCGTACACACAACACTAAACGAAAGCGAATAAGCTTTTAGCTGAAATACCGCTAATAATTTTGCCAATGCTAAAGACATAAGTAATAATACAGGCGTTAAAATAATTACCGATAAATAACTTTGTGTATTGGGTATTAAAAAGAAACAGCCGATGCCAATAGCTAAGAAAATAAAATTAGCACCCAGTAGGTTGTAGTTTAAGTCATTTACATCGGCACCAAAAACTGAGTAGAAAAAATAAGCAAAGAAAAAACCAATGATGCTAAGCGAAAAAGCAATGCGCGAAAAGTACAGCAAGCCTGCGGCAATAAGCATACCACCCATTACCGACGTTTGAAAGAAAGTACCTGCTAATGTTTTAAAAAAAGTTAACGCAAATGGAAATATATCTACATTATCTAACGAATGAATGAACTGGTAATAGAAATATGATTGGTTGCGGGCTTCTTCGTTAATGGTATAAATATGACTCTCATCTAAATGAATATTGGTAAAATTAGACGCCGCCAACGATACCAGCCAATAAGCAATAATAAACGGAAAAGATAAAAAAGGTAAGTTATAGGTGGCTAATAAACCTTTAAGCCAAACAGTTATTAATAGCAAAAGTAAAATGGCAGATAAAAATAAAATAACAAAGGTTGAGTTAAAAGAAAACTCATGGCCCAATGCCATACCCAAAAACAAGGCGTTAAAGCCAAATAAACCAGTTTTTATCTCTTCGCGGTTAAAACCAATGTAATAGGCAAATACATTTATCAGCACAATAGCACTAAAGCCGCAAAGCCCTACAAAGGGAGAGAAAAATGTAACAACTAAAATAATAATGGCAAAAATGTTATTCAGCGAAAAGAACATGAGGCTATAACTGTTCAACATACATTGAAGCCAATAACTTGCTTTCGCTTTTTCAATAAATGCTTTTACCATACATTACACAAGATCATAAACAATGTATAAA
>JBDTJJ010000414.1:0-3699 GCA_039935895.1 Bacteroidia bacterium
AACTACCGAAACTCAGGCAGAAACGCCAAGCGCAGAGTAATTTAATTTGCAAATAAATGAAAGCCGCTTCAAATAAATGAAGCGGCTTTTTTTATAACCTATTAAGTAAACCTTTAAACGCAACATAATACTATCTATGGCTAAAATACCCATTCATTTATCCCTCTAAAAGATTATATTTGAACTTCAATTTTTTATGACAAAAGAAGAATCCAAAGCCATAATAGAAAAACTAGCCGAGCGTTTTGCCGAACACCGCAAAGATTACCATTTGCCGGAATACAACGAGCAAAAAACCCGTCAAGATTTTATTAACCCATTTTTTAAAGCACTTGGCTGGGATATTGATAACGAAAAAGGCGATAGCGAAGCATACCGAGAAGTTATTTACGAAGACAAAGTTGTTGTGCGCGGCAAATCTAAAGCGCCCGATTATGGTTTCCGTTTATCGGGCAGCGGCAAAAAGCGTTTGTTTTATGTAGAAGCAAAAAAGCCATCCGTTGCCATTAAAACCCATAAAGAATCTGCCTACCAATTACGCCGTTATGGTAGCAGTGCCGGTGCGCATGTTTCTATCCTTACCAATTTCGAAGATTTTATTGTTTACGATTGCTCCAAAGTGCCTAACCTTAACGATAGCGCAAGCGTTGCCAAACTAAAACACATTGGCTTTGAAGATTACGTTAAAGAGTTCGATTTTATATATGACACCTTCTCGCACCAAGCCGTTACCAAAGGTCGCTTCGATAAATTTGTACAAGATAAAGCCAATAAAAAAGGAAACGATACGCTCGATAAACGCTTTGTACAAAGCCTTGATGAGTGGCGCACCTACCTTGCAAAAAACATTGCACTTAACAACAAAAAAATTAACGACGAAGAACTTAACTTTGCCGTACAACTTTTAATAGACCGTTTAATCTTCCTGCGCTTTTGCGAAGACCGTGCCGTAGAACCCGATGCACAATTACAAAAAGCTGTTTCAAAAGGAGATTCATACAAAAACTTAGTTGACCTTTTTAAGCAGGCAGATGATAAATACAACAGCGGACTTTTCGATTTTAAAAAAGATGTAATAACACCAACGCTTAAACTCGATAGTAAGATTTTAAAAATTGTAATAAACGAGTTATACTTCCCTCTTTGTAATTACGATTTTAGAGTAATGCCCGTAGAAGTATTGGGCAACGCTTACGAACAGTTTTTGGGCAAAGTAATACGCATTACACCCACACGCGGCGTTAAAATAGAAGAAAAGCCCGAAGTGCGTAAAGCAGGCGGCGTGTTTTATACCCCGCAATACATTGTAGAGTATATTGTAAAAAATACCGTAGGTAAATTAATTGATGGTAAAACGCCTAAAGAAGTTGAAAAAATAAAAATTGTAGATCCCGCTTGTGGTAGTGGCTCATTTTTAGTAGGTGCTTACGAGTATTTGCTAAACCACCACAGCCATTGGTATCATAACAATCTTAGCGATAGCGCCAAGAAAAAAGGAGAACTGCTTACACCCAACGGCACACTTACCACGCACGAAAAAAAGCGCATACTGCTAAACAATATTTATGGGGTTGACCTTGATGCCAATGCCGTAGAAGTAAGTAAACTTAGTTTATTGCTTAAATGTATGGAGGGCGAAACCGAAGCCAGCATTAAGCAACAAGTTAGCATGTTTCACGAACGGGTGCTGCCTTCTTTAGAAGACAACATAAAAGATGGTAACAGCCTTATTGATACCGATTTTTATGATGCCGAAATAGACCTTGGCTACGAAAAGAAAATAAAACCTTTCTCTTGGAAAAAGAATTTCCCTACTGTATTTAAACAAGGTGGCTTTGATGCCGTAATTGGTAATCCGCCTTATCTAAAACTAACAGCAAATAATATTGATAGCGATATACTTTCTTATTATGAAAATAAATACAAATCATATTCAGGAGGAAGTTCAAAAAATCTCTTTCAACTTTTCATTGAAAGAATTGCATTTCTTGAACCTAAAATATTTTCATTCATTGTACCTGAAGCATTATTAACTACTGAAAGTAATGGTAAGGTAAGAGAAATATTACTCCAAAACTTTAATCTTAATTCAATTGTAACATTTGACCATTTTGTATTTCAAGATGCAACAATTGGTACAACAATATTTGTTTCCGAAAAAAATTCTAAAGAAAAAACAAAAGTTGTAAAAATTAATAAGGAAAGAAAAGAATCTTTAATACAGGAAATTAAATTAAAAGAAAGCTCTGATCCATGGGATGTATCTCTTGATAATACGAGTAAAGCAATCTTTAAAACAATCCTTGATTCTTCAACCTTAATGGGTGAATTAGTTGTAATGTCTAAAGGAATGGTTGTGAAAGACCGTAATGATGTTTTAACTAAATCACCAACCAAGAAATCATTACCTTTTTTATTAGGAAACTGCATGTCCCGTTATACTTACAAATACGATAAATATGCTGAATACGATAAACTTGAAGTTATTGGGGGTACAAGAGATTATATTAAACACACTACTACTCCAAGACTTTTAATAAGAAGAACTGGTAGCTCTCTTTGTGCAACATACTCTAACAGACAAGAGTTAATTGAAAGCACAATTTATATTTTAAGAAGTGAAAAATTAAATTTAAAATTTTTATTAGGCGTTCTTAATTCTAAACTTCTCTCGTTTTATCTCTCTAAAAAATTAGTTACTAATTCTCAGGGGTTTCCACAAATTTTAATGGGACAACTTGATAAACTTCCTATAAAAAATATAAGTAAAGGAAATGAACAAAAGCATACTGAAATAATTAAACACGTTGATTTACTTTTAAAACTAAATGAAGAAATAAAAGAAGAAAAGTTGCCGAGCAAAGTAGAACAACTAAAACAACGCATAGCCCACAGCGAAGATAAAATAAACCAATTAGTGTATGAGTTATACGAGCTAACACCTGCCGAAATTAAAATTGTAGAAGGAGAATAATGGACGAAGGGCAAAAAGAAATACAAAAACAGTTTAGAGAGCAGCAGCAAAAATATACGTATTATATTATTGCTTTATGTGTTGCTGCAATTGGATTTTCTATTCATGAAACTATGGGGCAGCCTCTTAGATGTTCCCAAATTCCTTTAGGCATTTCTATTTTCTTTTGGGGATTAAGCGTTTTCTGCGGCTTAAGGTTTACGGCGTATGGCATTAGCACTCTTTATGCAAACAATGCTTATATAGATATATTGAATGGAAAGAATAAAAAATACGGAACTCATCCTGAAAAAATAACTGCAGCCTCTACAGGAGTTAGCAAGGCAATGGAATCAAATATAGAAGTAGGTGCAAAGTATGCCAAGTGGCAAAATATTGGATTTTACATAGGCTCTGTCTGTTTTATCATTTGGCATATAGTAGAAATGTATACTACAGCCAAAAATTATAAGTAAGGAAATGAATACTCGCCCTAGTAATTTAGCATATATTATATTAATATTATTGATTGTCGTCGTAATATATCTATTATACCTCGTAAGTAAATTAGGCACATTTATAAGAGAAGCTAATCCTACAGTTATTACCGCATGTATAGGTGGCTTTTTTACAATTACTCTTTCTATAGTTTCAGTATTTATAGGTAGGTATCTCGAAAAAAAGAAAATGATAGAAGCTGAAATACGAAATAAAAAAATTCCAGTTTATGAAGATTTTATTAAAGG
>JBDTJJ010000415.1:0-3546 GCA_039935895.1 Bacteroidia bacterium
TCAATTTAAGTATATTATTTTGTCTTATTCCAAAAACCGGTAACAATACAAACTCCAAAATAAAGAGAACTATAATGGCTTAACGTGGCGTATTGCTTAAGTGAAAGCATATCTTCAACTAGATGAAAACCTACTCCGATTCCATTTTTTGGTGAAGTGAAAAAAAGTTTAAATTCTATAGGCATAGATAAAACTCTGTATGCATTAAAATCAGTTGTAGAAGAAGAAGAATGGTATAAAGGAACTGTATAAACACTCACGGTTGAAGAGCCAATACCCGCGGAAGCTGATAACAACAACCATTTAAATCTCAAAGATTCTCCAAGTGAAACACCATAATAGCTAGCTTCACAATACGCATATCCACGCGCCGGCTCACCAATAAAACTACTATTAAAATGCCCACCACTAACACTTATCATGTGGCTTTTATACGCAAAAGAAAAACTTGCCAGTTGGGCGAAACCACTCTTTTTATTACAGCCACCGGCACCAATACCGGTAGAAAAATAATACCCAAATTTTGATGCCCATATATTTTTAGGTAATTTTTGTATAGGGACTTCTCGATACGTATCGTCTAACCAACGGTTTTTATCATCATCGGGGTTTTTGGGTGGCGTAAAAAATTGTACGAGTCCGGTTTTATAAACTATTTTGCTTACATCATTTGTACTAATTACTGTAAGAGATCCACTTAAATTATTGAAAGTATGGTATTTTATTTCTTTAGTATTTATTTCGTTTATGCTAACTATTTCATTATTACCTTTATTAAAATAGATAGTGTCTTGTGCTAAAACAAGTTGTATAGAAAAAACAAATAGAAAGGAAAAGAAATGCTTCATAACTGTAATAATTTAAAAACCAGTTAAACGTATAAAATTAATTCTGTAAAGAAATCAGTTGATTACAAATTATTAGCTATCACAACCAACTCAGCTACATCAAGCACTTTGGTTTGATCTTCTTTGTTAAAGTGTTTTACGCCATCTGTCATCATGGTATTGCAAAACGGACAACCAACGGCAATTACATCAGGTTTTTCTGCCAAGGCTTCTTCGGTACGTTCTACGTTTACTTCTTTATCGCCTTTTTCGGCTTCTTTAAACATTTGTGCACCGCCGGCACCACAGCAGAAACCTTTGGCTTTACTGCGTTTCATTTCGACTAAATCAACGTCTAAACTTTTTATAACATCGCGTGGCGCTTCGTACACATCGTTACCACGACCTAAATAACATGGGTCGTGGAAGACGATTTTCTTTCCTTTAAATTCTCCCCCCTGTACTTTTAGCTTTCCGCTATCAATAAGCTCTTGTATTAATTGGGTATGATGAATAATTTCATATTGCCCACCTAACTGCGGGTACTCATTTTTAATGGTATTAAAGCAATGCGGACAACCGGTTACAATTTTTTTAATATTGTATTTATTAAGCGTGGTAATATTTTGCATGGCCTGCATTTGGAAAAGGAATTCGTTGCCGGCACGTTTAGCCGGATCGCCGGTGCAGCTTTCTTCCATGCCTAAAATGGCAAACTTAATTTTTACATGATCTAAAATGCGGACAATAGCTTTGGTAATTTTTTTTGCTCTGTCATCAAAACTACCCGAGCAACCTACCCAAAATAATATTTCAGGAACTTCGCCGCTGGCCATCATTTCGGCCATTGTATTTACTTTAATTGTATCGCTCATATTATTTTAATTTTATAGATTTTGTTATTAAACGCGATGCGTGATGAACGCGCAAAATGTAAATCATATTTTTTTTAGCGGTATAAATAATTCTATAGTTTCCTTCAATTAATTCTCTAATTTGTTTTTTGCCAATTTCAGGAACAATTCTGCCAGCCTCCGTAAAATCAACTAAAACCTGAACTCGTTTAAAAAATGATTCTATTGTTTTTCTTGCATAAGCTTCAGAATCTTTGGAGATATAATCGTCAATATCATCAATATCCTGAAAGGCTAGTTTTGTCCAAATTATTTTTTCCATTTCTTTTTAAAATGGCGTTCAACTTCTTGGTGCGACATAGTTTGTCCGTTTTCTATTTGCTCTAAACCTTTTTCTACCTTATCAATTACAATTAATTTCTCCAAAAAATCATCAAGGTCAACGTTTTTCCCCATGCTGTTTACGGTTTGCAATATTTTTTCTTTTTTCATTTTTTTGATATTGAAAATTTATGCTTCATGTGTCCAATTAGCTCTATCTGCCGGAGAAAATTGCCAAGGTGCGCCGTTGTTTTCTAAATTACTAAACATACCGTTTAACTCGGTAGGTGCAGAACTTTGTTCCATCACTAAAAACTGACGCATATCCATAATAATAGAAAGTGGATCGATATTTATAGGACATTCTTGCACACAAGCGTTACACGTATTACACGCCCAAATTTCTTCGTTAGTAACGTAATCTCCTAATAAAGATTTTCCGTCATCCACAAATTTGCCACCATTCTTATCAATATTTTTCCCAACCTCAACAAGCCTGTCGCGGGTATCCATCATAATTTTGCGTGGAGATAATAATTTGCCGGTAATATTTTGCGGACAAGAAGATGTACATCTTCCGCATTCGGTACACGTGTAAGCATCTAACAATTGTTTCCAATTCAAATCAAAAACATCTTTTGCGCCAAAGCGTTGCGGGTTGTTTGGATCGGTTACAGGTTGGTAGCTTGGATCAAAATTTGGTTTAACAACATCAATAACACTTTCTAAATTTTTAAACTTCCCTTTAGGATTTAAGTTTGATAAATACGTATTTGGAAACGCCAACAGAATATGAAAATGTTTTGAGTACGGTAAATAATTTAAGAAACCAAAAATACCGAAGATGTGCAACCACCAGCAAGAGCGTTCTATAACAATCAAAGTGCCATCGCTCATGCCGCTTAGTAAAGGTGCAATAAAATGCGAGATTGGGAAACTTCCTGCAACATGATAATGTTCGTTGCCACGTGCTTGTAATGTCTGGTCGGCAGCGTTCATTAAAAACAAAGCACTCATTAAAATAATTTCGGCACAAAGAATAATGTTGGCATCCATTTTAGGCCAGCCGTTCATTTCTTTCATTACCAAACGTTTTACATGTACTACATTTCTGCGAATAAGAAAAACAACGCAACCAAACGTTACTAAAAATGCCAATATTTCAAAAAAGCCGATTAAGAAATTGTAGAAACTTCCTAAAAAAGAAAATACGCGGTGTGTATGAAATAAACCATCAACCACCATTTCCATTACTTCGATATTGATAAGTACAAAACCTACATAAACAAATAGATGTAATATAAATGGAACAGGACGTGTTGCCATTTTTGTTTGTCCGAATGCCACACGCAGCATGGTGTTTAAACGTTTACTTGGGTTATCATTTATAACAACCTCTCTTCCTAAAAAAATATTGCGATGCACTTTTTTTGAGTTGTAAATAAAAAAAGCGGTGCTGGCTAATGCAAGGATGATGAAGATGATGGATGAGATCATGCGCGACTATTTTTTAGGTTTCTTGGCTGTTTTATCTTTTTTTCCAA